>NZ_JBQSWS010000008.1:0-130265 GCF_052377355.1 Corynebacterium sp. AOP40-4SA-5 | reverse complement strand
AGGACGTCGCCCTCGCGGCGTGACTAACAACTGTCACCTAAACGTGCAGCAGACCCCACCCTCATCTGTGAAGAGCCGCTTTAGACATCCCTCATCGTCACGGACCACTATGAACGATGTCCCGACTCACCTATGAACGATGTCCTGAACCTACACACCTTCAGCTCCACCAATATGTTCAGGCAATGTGTTTCAGCAATAGCCTCCGGGCTCGTCGATGTGGCCGGTGGCGAGGATTTCGCCGGTGTGCCGGCCGTCGCGGGTCAGCTGACGGCGTGAGGCGATGACCCGTTCTCGGACCGGGCGCGGCCCTCGCCGCCACGCGATTCTATGGCCTGCCCAGCCTCTGACCGATGTCTCGACTCATCCGTCCCGGTGGACCTAGGGAGTCGAGCCCTAGGTCCACCCGAGATGGATAAGACATCGCTCAGGCTCTCACGGCGTCGCGCTACCTTGGGGACTTAGGCCCAGTCCTTGTGCGGCGACGTGCCGCCGATACCGGCGTTGAACGTATTCGTCGGATCGAGCTCCTTGAAGTGCTCTTCCATGGACTCCGGCAGCTTGTAGATGCGACCGTAGTTGTGCTCGGCGGGCAGCTTCGCGCCGCGCTCCTCCAGCAGGTGCTGGATGCGGTCGTGCAGCGCCTCGGGATCCACGCCCTGCTTGGCGACATAGTCCTGGTGCATCACATGGCAGAAGAAGTGCCCGTAATACGCCTTGACCTCAAGCTGGTCGTCGATCTCCTCCGGCAGCACCTCGAGCCAGTTCCAATCGTCGCGACGCAGGGCCACATCGATGGGGATGAGCCCTGCGATGTGCCGGCGCTTCAACGCGGCGTAGCGAGTGGCGGCACTGGCCGCGCCGAACCGGTTGAGCGACGCGCTCTTTTCTTCATCAGACGTGCAGATGAAGAACTCACCAGTGTGCTCGGGCTCTGCGAAGAACTCCTTGAGCATCTTCTCGCTCGCGGCCTTCTGCGACTCGCTGACGGTGAGCAGCAGGTGATGCTCGAAACGGTTGCGGTACTCCATCATGCGCTTGGGCAGCTGGTTGGGCAGCACGCTGAACATGGCTTGCGATACCGTGTCGGCGAAGGTCGGACCAATGCCGGGAATCTTCGAGAACAAGCCGTTGGCCCACGTCTTGAACGAGAACATGCGCGTCTGCAGCGCTGGACTCATGAACTTCAGGAAGACGAAGGTGTCTTTGCCGTACTTCTCGGCCAAGTCGAAGGCACTGCGGCCCATGTACTCACCAGAGATAGGCAGCGGCATGTCGGCTTCGAGGAACAACCGACGGATCTCTTCGAGCTCGTGCGTGTTGTTCGTGCCGATGTAAAGCACGGTCGGGTGCACTTCGCGAGGGAAGGTGCGGGTGCGCACCGCGAACACCATCAGCTTGCCGGCCGAGCCGGAAGCCTCGAACAGGTACTCGGGGTTCGCATTGTAGCGAGCAGGCGAAGGCACGATCTTGCGCAAGTGCTCGGCGTACTCGGTCTCGTTCGAGTCTTCGGGAGCTGGGGTGACATCCTCGGGAGACCACTCGCCGCGCTGTAGACGGTCGAGTGCGACCTCAGGGTCGTCTCCGAGCGAGATGCCCAGGTGATTGACCAGCTCGACCTTGCCGTCGTCGTTGACGCGGGCGAAGATCGCTTCGCGCGTGAATGCCGGACCCTTGCGAATCTGGCTGCCGCCCGAGTTGTTCGCGATGCCGCCGATGACCGAGGCGCCGATTGATGTCGACCCGATCACCGAGTGCGGCTCGCGCTGGTGCTTGGCGAGCGCGTCGGTCAGGTGTGTCAGCGGGGTGCCCGCGAGCGAGATCGCCTCGCGCGCGTCGTTGATGAGGTGCACCTCATCGATGCGGTGAGTCGAGATGATCACAATGGGGCGATCGTAGTCTTGGAAGCCGGGGCCGGATCCACCAGTCAGGCCCGTGTTCGATGCCTGCGGGATGACGATGAGGTTGTTGTCGACGGATACCTGCAGCGCCCGCCACATCTCGACCAGCGTGCCGGGGCGCACCACGGCGAAGACTGGTCCTCCGCCGAATCGATAGCCTTTGCTGAATGGCATCGTGGCACGCTCAGAGGTCAGTACATGTTCGTCGCCGACGATTCTCTTGAACGCATCGATCGCTTCGTGCGAAGTCGTGGTGGTCTGTCCTGGTTGCGTCATCTCTAAGCTTCCTATATTCAGTTGCATCACAAGCGCGTCATGATGCTGAGGGGATGTCGCCTTGATCCGAGCTAGTCCGCGGTCGTTCATTTTTTGATGGGCGGGGAAACGAGCCAGGGGGACGACGTCTGCGACCGTCTGCCCGGAAGCTCGCTACGGCGTCCAAGGAGTGTGCGTGTGCGTATGCATGTGCATACGCGCATCCTCATTGTACAAGATGCGCATCAGATAGTTTCGGACCGCGGTACTTTCGGACTCCGGTAGGTTCGGACCGCGATAGTTCGGACCGCGATAGTTCGGACCGCGATGTCGGCCACTGCCCTCACCCCATAGATCGACGCAGCAATCAGACTCGCCTAGCGCCGCTTGAACCGTCCCAGGTTTGGTGGCTCTTCACAGATGAGGGTGTAGCGCGTAGTCAAGGATCGAACGGCGTGGCGCTGCCCGGGTAGGCCCCTCCTTCATGTCCCGCCTAATAGGCCAGATCGGCGTCAGGCCATCCTGCGGACTGAAGTCAGGAGTTTCGTCAAGTGGCAATGCTTCGCCCGCGTGGCTGAGTCGCCCAGTCGACTCATCGAACCACACCGGATAGAACATATCTTTACGGTCAGCTCGAAGCGAGTCGTCGCCCGACCGCAAGAGCCCCTTCCATCGAGGCCTCTGCAGTTCCCCTTCAGCATCGGCCATGTCTCGATGCGTCAGAAGGTCGTCATCGACCGAACCGATTCGCGCGTCAGGACCAAATACAAAGAACGCATACTCTTCGACCCTCGAAAGATATCCCTGAGTAACGCCTTTAGGGTTGTTGACAATTGTGACGAGTTGCCGCGTAGATTCCGGGAAGAGCTGATCTAGCAACACGCCCAAACGGTTTACTTCATGCTCATCGATAGTTGCCACAAGAGTAGCATCGCTACGCATGAGCTCCCGACAGATCTTCAACCGTCGCTCCATGAACGCCAGCCATTTCGAGTGTCGATAGTCGTCATCACTCGCGACGTAATCGTTGTCGTACTTCCAGTCCCTCGCCCCGGTGTTGTACGGCGGGTCGATGTAGATGGCGTCGATGGAATGCCGGTGCGTATAGGTCAGCATCTCCAGCGCGTGGTAGTTCTCAGCGTTGACGACCGTGTGGAACGGCTTGTCGCCGCCCCGCTCAACCCTGCCTGTCTCCACCAGGCCGGGGTAGATGCGATCCCGGAACTCCGCGACGACCACCACGTCGTCGGCAAGCACTGCCCGAGTCTCGGGTTCTTCGACGTCGAGCTCCGCGAGATGAGCCACACGCTGCCCGTCGACGCACTCGATCCGAGTTGTCCGCCACAGCCGTTGGTCACCTGCCTTTGTCCCCCCTCGCGGAGGCAGCACCCGCACCTTGTCGCCGCGACGGACGACCCTGCCGGGCAGCTCGACAGCCTCAGGCTGATGCTGCTCAAAGACGAGCCCGAAGGTGCGACGCTTGGTCAGCGCAGCGACCTCGGCTTCCAGGTCAGTACCAAGTTGCGCGTCCGCCTTGCGCACCTGCCGCAGCAGTTCCGTCAGTCTCGACACGGATAGGGCTCCTTCGTCATCATCCGTAGCGCGTCCGGGCTATTTCTTACTTCCAGACGTAAGTCCCGTCCGGAACTCCACGACGTCGCCGTCCTGCATCACGTACTCCTTGCCCTCCTGGCGGACCTTGCCGTGGTTGCGGGCCTCGGCGACGGAACCGAACTCGTCCAGGTCGGAGAAGCCGACGATCTCGGCCTTGATGAAGCCACGCTCGAAGTCGGTGTGAATCACACCGGCGGCCTGCGGGGCGGTCGCACCCTGCGGGATCGTCCAGGCGCGCGTCTCCTTGGGTCCGGCCGTGAGGTAGGTCTGCAGACCCAGGGTCGCGAAACCAGCCTTGGCCAGCGTCGCCAGACCCGGCTCGTCCTGCCCGACGGACGCCAGCAGCTCGGCGGCCTCCTCGTCGTCGAGCTCGAGCAGCTCCGCCTCGGTGGCGGCGTCCAGGAACACGCAGTCCGCCGGCGCGACGAGGTCGCGCAGCTCCTGCTGCCGGGACTCGTCGGTCAGCACGGCCTCATCGGAGTTGAAGACGTAGAGGAAGGGCTTGGCGGTCATCAGGTGCAGCTCGCGGACCGCGGCGAGGTCGAACTCGCCGGAGACCGAGGCGGAGTACAGCGTGCGGTCGTCCTCCAGGATCTCCTGGGCCTTCTTGGCGGCCTCGGCCTGCTCGGCCTTGTCGCGATCCTTGCGCCCCTCCTTCTCCAGGCGGGGCACCGCCTTCTCCACGGTCTGCAGGTCGGCGAGGATCAGCTCGGTCTCGATGACCGAGATGTCCGTGGCCGGGTCGACGCGGCCGTCGACGTGGATAACGTCGTCGTTGGAGAAGGCACGCACGACCTGGCAGATCGCGTCGGCCTCACGGATGTTCGCCAGGAAGGCGTTGCCCATCCCTTCGCCCTCGGAAGCGCCCTTGACGATGCCGGCGATGTCCACGAAGGACACCGTGGCCGGCAGGATGCGCTCGGAGGAGTAGATCTCGGCGAGCCGGGTCAGACGCGGGTCCGGCAGTTCGACGAGGCCGACGTTGGGCTCGATCGTGGCGAAGGGGTAGTTCGCGGCGAGGACGTCGTTGCGGGTCAGGGCATTGAACAGCGTGGACTTACCGACATTGGGCAGGCCGACGATTCCGAGAGTAAGGGTCACGGCGACCATCCTATCCGGTGGACTCCCCACCGGTCAGCCCGCCCCTCGCCCCTGCCACTCCGCCCGGCCCCGCGCAGGACAGCACACCCGCCCGGGCCGTAAGCTCTCCACCAACTGTCCGTTTCCTGGAAGACCAGTGGGAATCTAGGATAGATTCGATTTCTTCACTTCCCCTGCCGCAACAAGAGACCCCGGAGGCTCACGCACATGTCTGCAGACGCTCCCGCCGGGCCGCAGGTCGGATCAGACGGCAAGGACGGAAAGGTCACCCGCGACACGTTCAACTCGCGGCTCCTGTTCCTGTTCGCTGCCATCGGTTCCGCCGTCGGCCTCGGCAACATCTGGCGATTCCCCTACGTCGCCTACGAATCAGGCGGCGGAGCTTTCCTCGTCCCCTACATGATCGCCCTGCTCACCGCGGGCATCCCACTGCTGTGGATGTTCTTCGCGCTGGGCCACCGGTTCCGCGGGTCGGCACCGCTGGTCTTCCGCCGTATCCACCCGCGCGCCGAGATCCTGGGCTGGGCCCAGGTCGGCATCTCCTTCTTCATCGCCGTCTACTACGCCGCGATCGTCGGGTGGGCGCTGCTCTACACGATGAAGTCCTTCACCAAGGGCTGGGGCGAGAACCCCGGCGAGTACTTCTCCGGGGAGTTCCTGCAGGCCGACACCGAGTCGGTGTTCTCCGGCACCTTCGTGATGCCGATCCTCATCACGATGATCGTCGTGTGGATCATCGTCCTGGCCACCCTTGTGCTCGACGTGAGCAAGGGCATCGGACGACTCAACATCATCTTCATCCCGCTGCTGCTGGTGCTCTTCATCGTCATGGTCGTGCGTGCACTGTTCCTCGACGGTGCCTCCACCGGCCTGGACGCCCTGTTCACGCCGGACTGGAGTGCGCTGACCGACTCCTCGGTGTGGATCGCGGCCTACGGACAGATCTTCTTCTCGCTGTCCATCGGCTTCGGCATCATGATCACCTACTCGTCCTACCTGAAGCCGCGCTCGAACCTGACGAGCACCGGCCTGGTCACCGCCTTCGCGAACTCCTCCTTCGAGGTTCTGGCCGGTATCGGCGTGTTTGCCGCACTCGGCTTCATGTCGGCGGCGTCCGGCGTCCCGGTCAGTGAGGTCGCGACCTCCGGCATCGGCCTGGCCTTCGAGGCCTTCCCGACGATCATCAACCAGATGCCCGCCGGCGAGCTCTTCGGCATCCTGTTCTTCGCCAGCCTCGCCATCGCCGGCGTCACCTCCCTGATCTCGATCGTGGAGGTCGTCTCCTCGGCCGTGCGTGACAAGTTCGACATGTCCCGCCGTGCCGCCGCCCTGTCGGTCGGCGTGCCGATGGCCGTCCTGTCGATCCTCGCCTTCTCCGCCACGAGCGGACTGGTCACCCTCGATGTCATGGACAAGTTCACCAACAACGTCGGCATCGTGCTCGCCGCACTGGTCGCGATCATCGTGGTCGGTGTGATGACGATGCGGATCAACGAGCTGCAGCAGCACCTCAACGCCGTGTCCTCGTTCAAGGTCGGCGCCACCTGGCGCACCTTCCTGATGTACGTGACCTCCGTGATCCTCACCTTCACCCTGCTCAGCGAGGTCGCCACCCTGCTGGACGAGGGCTACGGCGGCTACGCGGACAATCAGGTCTTCACCTGGGGTTGGCTGGTGATCATCGTCGTCCTGGTGGCCGGGATCATCATGCACCTCATCCCGTTCACGCGTCGCTCGATGGTCCTCGACGGCACGCCGGGCTCCGATTTCGGTGTCCCGCCGGGCGGCCGTGCCCGCGGAGTGTCCAACCCCCTGGCCGACGCAGCCGACGGTGCTGCCAGTAACGCGAGCCCCGCCGCCTCGTCCGCAACGCAAGGAGCGAACCGATGAGCACCACAGCGATCGTCATGATGGCCCTGTTCATGGTCTTCCTCTGGGGAGGCCTGTTCGTCGCCACGATCAACCTGCGCAACCACTCCGACGAGGAGTCCGGGGAGCTCGGGACCGCGCCCGGAACCACGGACGAGGACCTGATCTTCCACGCCTCGTCCCACCCCGCGGGGTGAGTCCCCGGGCTACCCGGTGACGTACACCCCACCATCGTGCACAATGGGTGGGGTGAGCAGCGATTCGAACAACACCAACGGGTCCTCGGGAAGCAAGAAGCCCGACGGACAGAGCAGTCCGAACAACCCGGACCCGCGCGACGTGGTCGACGGCCGGGACTTCGCGGACATCCTCATGGGGTCAGGCCGCATGGACCCGGAGTCGTCACTCCCGCTTCCCGGCGAGGAGCCGGCGGCGGTGCGCAGCCCGAAGGAGGCCTCCGAGGAGTCCATCTTCCTGGAGGGCGATCCGGCGATGCAGGAGCCCGACGACAACGCCGAGGCCCTGCAGTCCGACGATGACGGCACCCCCGGCAAGGAGATCCGTGACCGCGCCGAGGTCATCGGCACCTCCGCACGCTGGACGGCGGGATGGAGCCTGCGCTTCCTCGTCACCGCCGCGGCCCTGTGGGTCCTCTTCTACGTCCTGTCCAGTCTCTGGGCGGGCATCCTCCCGGTCATCCTCGCCATCATCGTGTGTACGGTGCTCTGGCCGGTAGTGCGCATCTTCCGCAGGCTGCACTTCCCCAACGCCCTGGCGGTCCTGTCGACGCTGATCCTGTTCTTCGCGGTGTTCGGCGGCATCATCGCCGCCATCCTGCCGAGCGTCTCCAAGCAGATCCCCGAGCTCGTGGACAGCGGTGCCGCGGGCATCGAGCAGATCCAGAACTGGGTCGCCGGCCCGCCGCTGAACCTGCAGAGCGACCAGATCGACAACATGATCGACCAGGCCACGAGCTGGGTGCAGGACCAGACCTCCCAGATCACCCAGACCGCGATCACCGGGGTCTCCGCCGTCACCTCGGCGGCGATCACCCTGTTCGTGATGCTGGTCCTGATCTTCTTCTTCCTGAAGGACGGCGAGAAGTTCCTGCCCATGGTCCGGCGCATCGCCGGACGCCGCGTCGGCTGGCACCTCACCGAGGTGCTGACCCGCTGCTGGAACACCCTGGGCGGCTTCATCCGCACGCAGGCGATCGTGAGCTTCATCGACGCCTTCTTCATCGGCCTGGGTCTGGTCATCCTCCAGGTTCCCCTCGCTCTTCCGCTGGCGATCGTCACCTTCTTCGGTGGTTTCATCCCGATCGTGGGTGCCTTCACGGCTGGCGCCCTGGCTGTCCTCATCGCCCTGGTCACCCAGGGTTTCACCACCGCGCTGATCGTGCTGGGTGTTGTGCTGCTCGTCCAGCAGCTCGAGGGCAATGTGCTGCAACCCGTGCTGCAGTCCAAGGCAATGAAGATGCACGCGGTCATCGTGCTGCTCTCGGTGACCATCGGCGGCGGCATGTTCGGCATCATCGGCGCCTTCCTGGCCGTGCCCGTGGCAGCGATGATCACCGAGGTCCTGCGCTACATCGGCGACCTCACCGACCTGGCCACCGGCGAGAAGCACTCTGCCGACATCAATTTCGCCACCTCGGCCGGCCAGCAGACCGGCGCCCAGCGCGAACAGGCCGCGCAGCGCTGGCAGGACTGGCGCAAGTCTCTCAAGAGTGACGAGTCCGGTGAGCCCAAGGCCTTCAGCCGGTTCCTCGCCCCCCTCCTGCCCGATGACAAGACCGACGACAAGACCGACGAGACCGACAAGAACCAGAAGGACGACAAGCCGAGTGACGACTCCACCTCGTAGCCGTCCTGACCATCGGGTAACATCAGCCGCCGTGACTTCTGAGACTACTGACGAGCCCGCCCCGCTGAACCGCCGGGGCCTGATCCCGGTATGGGCTCCCCTGCTGGTGATGGCGGCTGTCATCCTCACCGGGGTCGTCCTCAGCGGGGTGGGCACGTCCTATGTCGTGCTCTTCACCGTGGCCGCGGTCGTGTGCACCGCGCTGGTGGAGCTGCGCGGCCTCTTCCTCACGGTCGTGCTGCTGCCGGTCTACTGGTTCTTCGGGATCACCGGCGTCGGGCTGATCAGCGCCGGCTCCGGAACCGCGGGATCGAGTTTCAAGACGACCCTGATCACCGCCGCGTACCCGGCGATCGAGAAGTTCCTCTGGCTGGCCGTCGCCTTCGTGATCTGCGTCGTCATCGCGGTCGCCCGTCACCGCATCGACGCCGCCGTGCTCAAGGCCCAGCACCGACGGGACCGCTCACGTCGCCGGCAGATGACGGACGCGGAGGAGAGCAACCAGCGGCTCAACGCCCGCTACCGCGACAAGGACCGGCCGTCGGGTGACCGGGCGTCCTACCGGGCCGAGCGTCCCGAACGTCTGGAGCGTTCTGAGCGCCCAGAGCGTACCGATCGCTCCGAGCCGCGCGCGGCGTCCTCACGCCGGTACAGCGAGCGTCCCCGCGGCGACTACCCGCGCTACCCGTCGCAGCGCGACGAAGCGTCCCGCGGCACGCAGGACTCCCCCGCCCCGGACGGGCAGGAGCAGCCGGAGACCCGCACCCGCACCGCCGCCGAGCTGCGCGAGGCGAGCCGTCGTCGCCGTTCGAGGAGCCAGGACCGTCCCCTCGACATGGAGTGAGCGGCGCCCAACCGACACCGCGCGACGAAGGGGCCGACCCGGGAATCATTTCCCGGGTCGGCCCCTTCGTCGTTGCCGCTGAGGTCTGAGGTCAGCTGGCGTTGCGTGCCGGGCGCAGTTCGCGCGGCAGGGAGAACACCAGGTCCTCGGTGGCGGTGGTGACCTCTTCGATGCTGTTGAAGCCGTGCTCGGCGAGCAGCTCCAGTACACCGCGCACGAGCAGCTCCGGCACCGAGGCGCCGGAGGTCACACCCACGGAGGTCACGCCCTCGAACCAGGCGGGGTCGACCTGCTCGGCATAGTCGACCAGGTGGGATTCCTTCGTGCCGTGCTGGAGCGCGACCTCGACGAGCCGCACCGAGTTGGACGAGTTCTGGGAACCGACGACGATCATCAACTCGACCTTCGGCGCGATCGCCTTGACCGCGACCTGGCGGTTCTGGGTGGCGTAGCAGATGTCGTCGCTGGGCGGGGTCTCCAGCTGGGGGAACTTCTCGTGCAGGAACTTCACCGTGCGCATCGTCTCGTCCACGCTCAGCGTGGTCTGCGACAGCCAGATCAGCTTCTGGTCCTCGGGGAACTCGAGGGCGTCGACGTCCTCCTTGCCGTCGACCAGGTGCACCACGTCCGGGGCCTCGCCCGCGGTACCCTCGACCTCCTCGTGACCGTGGTGGCCGATGAGGATGATCTGGTAGCCCTGCTTGGCGAAGCGCTTGACCTCGTTGTGCACCTTGGTGACCAGCGGGCAGGTCGCGTCGAAGGTCTTGAGCTTGAGCAGCTTGGCGTCCTCGTGCACCTTCGGCGAGACGCCGTGGGCGGAGAAGACGACGTTGGCGCCCTCGGGCACGTCCATGGTCTTGTCCACGAAGATCACGCCCTGCTCCTCCAGGGTCTTCACGACGTGCTTGTTGTGCACGATCTCCTTGCGGACGTACAGCGGGGCACCGTACTTCTCGAGGGCCTTCTCCACGGTCTCCACGGCGCGGTCGACACCGGCGCAGTAGCCGCGCGGCGCCGCGAGCAGGACGCGCCTGGCGGAGCGGGCCGGGGTGTCGCGTTCCTCACGGTCGATGGTGGTCGTCGGGGCAGTTGTGGTGAAGTTATCCACAGGTGAAGCCTCAGTCATGTCCCCCATGCTATCGGACCTCTACAATCAGAGCCATGTCAGATGCCTCGTCCGCCTCGCCGACCGCAGCGACCGGTTCCCCACCGTCCCCGACCTCCGCGGAGGCGCCGTGGCCGGTCCATGTCGTCAACGACAAGGTGAAGGGGTGGATCGAACGTCTCGGCCACCTCTGGGTGGAGGGGCAGATCACCCAGGTCAACATGAAGCCGTCATGGAAGCTGTCCTACATCACCCTGCGTGACGTGGAGATGGAGCAGTCGGTCCCGTTGACCTGTTCCACCTCGATGCTGCGTTCCATGCCGACGCCGCTGAAGAACGGCGACCGCGTGGTGGTCTACGGCAAGCCGGCGTTCTACTCCGGGCGTGGCTCGTTCTCCCTGTGGGTCTCGCGGATCCAGCACGTGGGTGTGGGCGAGCTGCTGGCCAGGATGGAGCAGCTCAAGCGGGCGATGGACGCCGAGGGGCTGTTCGACCCGCGGTTGAAGCGTCCCCTGCCGTTCCTCCCGGGGCGGGTCGGACTGATCACGGGGCGCGGTTCGGCCGCCGAGCGCGACGTCCTGGCGGTCGCGCACGACCGCTGGCCCTCGGTGCAGACCGAGGTGATCAACACCGCGGTGCAGGGCCCGCAGGCGGTACCACAGGTCATCGCCGCCCTGCAGCAGCTGGAGGACGACCCACGGGTGGACGTCGTCATCGTCGCGCGCGGCGGCGGCTCTGTGGAGGACCTGCTGCCGTTCTCAGAGGAGGCGCTGGTGCGTCAGGTCAGCCGGATGACCACACCGGTGGTCAGCGCCATCGGGCACGAGCCGGACAACCCGATCCTCGACAACGTCGCGGACCTGCGGGCCGCCACGCCCACCGACGCCGCCAAGCGGGTCGTGCCGGACGTGGCGGCCGAGCTACGGCTCGTCTCCGAGCTTCGTGACCGCGCCGCCGGTGCCCTGCGCTCCTGGGTGGCCAATGAGCAGCGGGGCCTGGCGACGGTGCGCTCGCGTCCGGTCCTGGCCGACCCGCTGCTGCCGATCCGCCGTCAGCAGGAACTGGTCACCGAGGCCCGCGAGCGCAACGACCGCGCACTGGGGATCACGATCCGCGACATGCGCTCCCAGGTGGTCTCGCTGAAGGCCCAGGTCAATGCATTGGGACCGTCGCAGACGTTGCAGCGTGGCTACTCGGTGGTGCAGGTCCTCCCCCGCGACCACACCCCGCCGCAGGTGGTGACCACCGTGGACGACGTGACCCCGGGGTCCCAGCTGCGCATCCGCGTCCTGGACGGATCGGTCACCGCCGCGGCGATGGCCGTGCAGCACTCCGAGACCGCGCCCGAGAAGCCGGCACCTGAGAAACCAGATACGACAGAATCAACCGACTCCCCCGAAAACAAGGAGACCCCGAGCGATGAGTGACACCGAGAACACCCAGACCTTCCGTCCGCTGGACGAACTGAGCTACGAGCAGGCCCGCGACGAGCTGGTGGAGGTCGTCAAGATCCTCGAGCTAGGCCAGATGAGCCTGGACGAGTCCCTGAAGTACTGGGAGCGCGGCGAGGAACTCGCCGCCTACTGCGAGCGCTACCTCGACGGTGCCTCGGAGCGGGTGGAGGCCGCGCTGCAGAACCGCCGCCCCGACGGGGAGGACGACGGCGACCAGTCCTAACCGGTGACGATCGGGTCCGTGGTCGCGACCTTGTCGGCCAGCGTCTCGTAGATCTCGCCGGTGGCGGTGCCCGACAGCATCACGGTGGAGTCCCCCAGGTCCGCGGCCCACACCGTGCGGGCGTCGTCACCGGTGAAGATGTGCCAGGTGACGGTGTCCCCGGCGGTCTCGGCCGTGACGCCGGAGGCGGAGCTCTCGCGCGAGTCGGTCTCCTCGCGGTACTCGTCGTCCACGTCGGCGACCGCGTCCTCCAGATCCACGGAGGTCTGGGTCAGGCCGATGTAGTAGCGCTCGTCGATGACCCAGCCGGCGATGGAGGACGGTTCCCGGTCGATCGTGGTGCGGCGACCGGAGTTCGCCTGCCAGTCGTCCGGCACGTCCGGGTTGCGCACCGGGAAGTTCAGGCTGCGGGCCTCCGAGCCGAGGATCGCGTCGATGTCGACCTCGTTGACCGGCCCCGTCGTCTCCGCCGGACCGGGGTTGTAGCTGCACAGACCGGTGAAGCCGACGGAGAACGCCATGACCACACCCAACACGCCCAGCGATATCAGCAGGTCACGGGTGGAGGTGAACATGCGCGGTTTCTCGAGTTTCACGCCACCGATTATTGCAGACAGGTACCCCGGGGGCCCTAACCGTCACCCTCTGCACGACCGCAGCACGCGCCGGAGGGTGGCTCGTGGAACAATGGGGGGCACCCCCGACGCCCGATAGCAGAAAGCTGGTCTTCCATGACTTCCGGATCCGACTCCGTCCCCACCCCGCCCGAGGCCCTCCCCGCCTCCTCCCCGGACCGCAACCTGGCCATGGAGCTGGTGCGTGTTACCGAGGCGGCGGCCCTGGCGTCCGGCAAGTGGGTCGGCCGAGGGAAGAAGGAGTCCGGCGACGGTGCCGCCGTGGACGCCATGCGCAGGATGATCAACACCGTGCAGATGAACGGCACCGTGATCATCGGCGAGGGCGAGAAGGACGAAGCGCCGATGCTGTTCAACGGTGAGTCCGTCGGCACGGGCGAGGGCCCGGCCGTCGACATCGCCGTGGACCCGGTGGACGGCACCACGCTGATGGCCGAGGGACGCCCCAACGCCATCTCCGTGCTCGCCGCCGCCGAGCGCGGGTCGATGTACGACCCGTCCGCCGTGTTCTACATGAAGAAGATCGCCGTGGGCCCCGAGGCCGCCGGCAGCATCGACATCCAGGCACCCGCCGCCCACAACATCAACGCCGTCGCCAAGGCCAAGGGCGTTCACCCCTCGGACGTCACCGTCGTGGTGCTGGACCGTCCCCGTCACCACGACCTGATCGCGGAGATCCGCGCGGCGGGCGCGAAGGTGCGGCTCATCGGAGACGGCGACGTGGCCGGTGCCGTGGCCGCCGCCGGCGAGAGCCACGCGGTCGACCTGATGATGGGCACCGGCGGCACCCCGGAGGGCATCATCACCGCCTGCGCGATGAAGTGCATGGGCGGCGAGATCCAGGGCGTGCTGGCCCCCACCGACGACACCGAGCGGCAGAAGGCGATCGACGCCGGCCTGTCGCTCGACACCGTCCTGGGCACCAATGACCTGGTGTCCTCCGACAACTGCTACTTCGTCGCCACCGGCGTGACCAACGGCGACATGCTGCGCGGCGTCAGCTACCGCGCCGGCGGCGCGACCACCCGCTCGCTGGTGATGCGCGAGCGTTCCGGCACGATCCGCAGCATCGAGGCCACCCACCAGCTGCAGAAGCTCAAGGACTACTCGGTCCAGGACTACATCTGATCCTCCCCCACCCCCGCAGGCACACCGTCCGGAACGCCTGCGGGTACCCTTATATGTCAGTCGTCACAATAATCAGGAAGGACACGACAGTTCATTATGAGTGAGCAGGAATTCCGCATCGAGCACGACACCATGGGTGAGGTCAAGGTCCCGGCCAAGGCCCTGTGGCGTGCACAGACCCAGCGTGCCGTGGAGAACTTCCCGATCTCCGACCGGCCCCTGGAGGCCGCGCAGATCCGTGCCATGGGCCTGCTGAAGGCAGCCTGCGCCCAGGTCAACAAGGACTCCGGCGCGTTGGACGGCACCAAGGCGGACGCCATCATCGCCGCCGGCAAGGCCATCGCCGAGGGCACCTACAACGACGAGTTCCCGATCGACGTCTTCCAGACCGGTTCGGGCACCTCGTCGAACATGAACACCAACGAGGTCATCGCCTCGCTGGCCAAGCAGGACGGGGTGGACATCCACCCGAACGACGACGTGAACATGGGCCAGTCGTCGAACGACACCTTCCCCACCGCCACGCACGTCGCGGCGACCGAGGCGGCCGTCACCAGCCTGATCCCGGCACTGAAGACCCTGCACTCCTCCCTCGCGGCGAAGGCCACCGAGTGGAAGAACGACGTGAAGTCCGGCCGCACCCACCTCATGGACGCCGTCCCGGTGACCCTGGGCCAGGAGTTCGGCGGCTACGCCCGTCAGATCGAGCTGGGCATCCAGCGCATCGAGGCCACCCTGCCGCGTCTCGGCGAGCTGGCCATCGGCGGCACCGCCACCGGTACCGGCCTGAACACCTCCGCCGACTTCGGCGCGAAGGTCACCGAGGAGCTCAAGAAGCTCACCGGTGTCGAGGAGCTGACCGAGGCGGAGAACCACTTCGAGGCACAGGCCGCCCGCGACGCGCTCGTGGAGTTCTCCGGTGCGATGCGCACCGTGGCCGTCTCGCTGAACAAGATCGCCAACGACATCCGCATGATGGGCTCCGGCCCGCTGACCGGCTTCGGTGAGATCCACCTCCCCGACCTGCAGCCGGGTTCCTCGATCATGCCCGGCAAGGTCAACCCGGTGCTGTGCGAGACCGCCACCCAGGTCGCCGCGCAGGTCATCGGCAACGACGCCGCCATCACCTTCGGTGGTGCACAGGGCCACTTCGAGCTCAACGTGTTCATCCCGATGATGGCCCGCAACGTGCTGGAGTCCGCCAAGCTGCTCGCCAACACCTCCACGGTGTTCGCCGAGCGCCTGGTCGACGGCATCGAGCCGAACAACGAGCGTATGCGCACCCTGGCGGAGTCCTCACCGTCCATCGTGACCCCGCTGAACTCCGCGATCGGCTACGAGGCCGCCGCGAAGGTCGCCAAGACCGCGCTGGCCCAGGGCAAGACCATCCGCCAGACCGTGATCGACCTGGGCTTCGTGCCCGAGACCCTGTCGGAGGAGGAGCTGGACAAGCGCCTCGACGTGCTCGCCATGGCGAACACCGACCGCGACTAACAGCTCCAGCCGTCCCCGCAGTGAGGGGACGACGGGAGAAGAGGGGCACCGCGACACCACCGTCGCGGTGCCCCTCTTCCCATGTCCGTGGCGTGTGGGACGATACCTTGCATGACGATCACCGCAGCCGCTGACGGCTCCGCCCTCGGAAACCCCGGCCCCGCAGGCTGGGCCTGGTACATCGACGACGACACCTGGAAGGCCGGCGGCTGGCCGCACGGCACGAACAACATGGGCGAGCTCAAGGCCGTCCTGGACCTGCTGGAGAGCACGGCCGCGCACCCGGACGCCGCGGGCCAGCACCTGCTGATCCTGTGTGACTCCCAGTACGTGATCAACTCGGTGACGAAGTGGATGCCAGGATGGAAGCGCAAGGGTTGGAAGAAGCGCGACGGCAAGCCGGTGCAGAACGTCGACCTGATGAAGGCGATCGACGCGGCGATGCAGGGCAGGGACGTCGCCTTCGAGTGGGTGAAGGGGCACGCCGGGCACCCGATGAACGAGGCGGCGGACAAGCGGGCGAACGCCGCCGCCACCGCCTTCTCGCAACGCCGCTCCCCCGAGACCGGCCCCGGCCTCGACGGGACAGCCGTACCGGCGCAGGACGCCGCGACGTCCGGCGCGCCCGATGCGTCCGACGCCGCGCAGGACGCAGAGGACGCCGCCGCGCGGGAGCTGGCGCTCTACACCGACGAGGTGCGCGGCAACCGTGAATTCGCCGAGGCACTGCTGCACCCGGACCTGCACGTCGTCGACCGTGACGGGCGGGTTCTCGACCGTGCGGGGTTCCTGGACTCGCTGGCGCCGCTGCGCGGGTTCGACCGGTTGGAGGTCTCCGACGTGGTGACCGAGGCGTTGGGGGACGACGCGGTGCTGGTGCGGTCCACGGCGACGGGGGCCTACGGGACCACGGTGCGCAGCTCGGTGTGGGTGCGTGCCGGCGGAGGCTCCGGGGAGGGTGACGCTCATCTCATTCTGCGTCACCATCAGCAAACCGCGCGGGGCTGACTACCCCCATAATGGGGTTAACGATATTTTTGCATTGCGTGCAAGTTTTCACCGGGTGTAGACCTGTCTCGTGACTGAGACAAGGAATGAATCCGCAACGGGCGCCGACGGGTGTGGCCTCCGCGAGCGAAAGCGCCGGGAGACCCGGCTCCGCATCGAGGACTGCGCCACCGAACTCATCCTCGCCCGCGGGTTCGACCAGGTCACCATCGACGAGATCTGCGAGAAGGCCGACGTGAGCCGCCGGACCTTCTTCAACTACTTCGAGTCAAAGGACCAGGTCGCCGCAGGACGCGGCGTCCCCCCGATCCCGCCGGAGGTGATGGACGCCTTCGCCGCGACCGACTCCCCCAACATCATCCGCGACATCCTCGACTTCATCGGACGTTCGCTGGACGACGACCCCGAGTCCTCGCCGCGCCTGTCCACGGACCCGCGGACCAGCATGAAGATCAGGGAACGGCGACGCCAGATCGTCCAGGAGACCCCGCTGCTGACCGTCGCGGGGATGCGCCGGTTCGACGAACTCGCCGGGGACATCCTGGCCGCGATCGACGCCCACCTCTCCCGTTACCCGCAGCGTCGGCACCTCCCGGACCTCACCGTCCACGAGGAGGCCCTGCTGCTCACCGGCATGGTCCGCACCACCCTGGCCACCGGCGGCCTGTTCCACCGCGACCAGCCGGAGAAGGACCGACGCGAGATCCTCACCTTCGCCGGACGCAACCTCACCCAACTGTCGGCGGCCTACACCACCGGTTGGGACTGACCTTCCGTCCGGCACCACCGTCACCCCCTGCACGACTACTGCGTAAGAAAGCACGAGAAGAGATCCTCCATGAGCACAGTTGAGAAAGTAGAGTCGTCGCCGACGACTCCAGAGGACACCACCGCCTCGAAGAACAACATCCCCCTGGTCTTCGCCAGCCTCATGCTCGGCATGCTGCTGGTCTCCCTGGGCCAGACCATCTTCGCCACCGCCCTGCCGACCGTCGTCGGCGAGCTCGGCGGCGTGGACCAGATGAGCTGGGTGATCACCGCCTTCCTGCTCGCCCAGACCATCGGCCTGCCGATCTACGGCAAGCTCGGTGACCAGATCGGCCGCAAGCCGCTGTTCATCTTCGCCCTGAGCATGTACCTGATCGGCTCGGTCGTCGGTGCACTGGGCCAGAACATCTGGATCATCATCGTCGCCCGCGCCATCCAGGGCCTCGGCGGCGGCGGCATGATGGTGCTGTCCCAGGCGATCATCGCCGACATCATCCCCGCCCGCCAGCGCGGCAAGTACATGGGCCTGATGGGCTCCGTCTTCGGCCTGTCCTCCGTGCTGGGCCCGTTGCTCGGCGGTTTCTTCACCGACGGTCCCGGCTGGCGCTGGGCACTGTGGTTCAACGTTCCGCTGGCCCTGGTCGCCATCGCGATCGCCGTCTTCGCCATGCACCTGCCGGCACGCGGCAGCGGACACGCCAAGCTCGACATGTGGGGCACGGTCTTCATGGCCGGCTTCGCCACCTGCCTGATCCTCTTCCTCAGCTGGGGCGGCAAGGACTACGAGTGGGGTTCGGTCACCATCATCGGCCTGATCATCGCCACCGTGGTCTGCGCGGTGCTCTTCGTCTTCGTCGAGCTCAGGGCGGATGAACCGCTGATCCCGATGACCCTGTTCACCAACCGCAACTTCGTGCTGTGCACCCTCGCCGGCCTCGTCATCGGCGTGGTCATGCTGGGCACCCTGTCCTACATGCCGACCTACATCCAGATGGTCCACGGGATGTCCCCGACCAAGGCCGGCCTGATGATGATCCCGATGATCCTCGGCATGATGCCGACCTCGATCGTGGTGGGCATCATCGTCAGCCGCACGGGCAACTACAAGTGGTACCCGGTGGTCGGCATGTTCGTCACCGCCGTCGGCCTGTTCCTGCTCGGCGGTCTGGAGACCCACGACAGCCTGCTGCACCTGGGCCTGGTCCTGTTCGTCTTCGGCTTCGGCCTGGGCTGCGCGATGCAGATCCTCGTGCTGATCGTGCAGAACGCGTTCCCGGTCAGCATGGTCGGCACGGCCACCGCCTCGAACAACTTCTTCCGCCAGATCGGCATGTCCGTCGGTTCGGCCGTCGTCGGTTCGGTGTTCACCTCGCGCCTGCAGTCGCTGATGGGTGACCGCGTCCCGGTGGCCATGCAGGAGATGGGTCCGGACGCGGCGAACTACGCCGACTCCTTCTCGGACTCCGGCTCGCACAGCATCACCCCGGACATGGTCAGCCACCTGCCCGGCGCCCTGCACGAGGCCGTGATCACCAGCTACAACGATGCACTGGTGCCGATCTTCACCGTGCTGATCCCCCTGGCGGTCGTCGCCGGCGTCGTCCTGATCTTCACCCGTCAGGAGAAGCTCAAGGACACCGTCGACTAACCGCCCACGCGTTCCCGGTACTCCGGGTACGCGGGCCCTCCCTCGAGGATCTTCTCCAGCAGGAGGATGTCGCGCCAGCGACCCTCCATCGGCCCGTAGTTCATACGGGCCATCGTGTGTGCCACGCCGATCTCGGTGAAACCACGCGAGAGGTGCAGCTTCAACGACCCCTGGTTCTCCGGGAACACCGCGGAGTGCATCGCCCAGTATCCGGCGTCGGTCGCCGCCTGGATCATGTGGTCAAGCAGCGCCCCGGCGACCCCGCGGCCGGCGGCGTCCGGCGCGATGTAGACCGAGTCCTCCACCACCCCGGCGAACACCTCGCGGCGCGACGCCTTGGCCGCCGAGACCCACCCCAGGACGTCCCCGTCCTCGTCGGCGACGAACATCAGGTCACCGATCTTGTGCTCGGTGAAACCGTCCCAGGTGGGGGCCTCCCCCTCGTAGGTCGCGTGTCCGGTGTCCATGCCCGACTGCTGGATGCGCGCCACCTGGGCGTAGTCGTCCCTCCGCATGGGACGAATCTTGAATGTCATGCAAGGCATTGTAAACGTGCCGGGACCTCGGCGCAGCCGTGCAGCGCATCAGCCCTTTTCAAGCAGGCTGGTGACCAGTTCCGCGACGGCTGAACGCTCGGACCGGGTCAGGGTGACGTGCGCGAACAGCGGGTTGCCCTTGAGCTTCTCGACCACGGCGAGCACACCGTCGTGGCGTCCCACGCGCAGGTTGTCGCGCTGGGCCACGTCGTGGGTGAGCACCACCCGGGAGTTGCGCCCCAGCCGGGACAGCACGGTGAGCAGCACGTTGCGTTCCATCGACTGCGCCTCGTCGACGATGACGAAGCTGTCGTGGATGCTCCGCCCGCGGATGTGCGTCAGCGGCAGCACCTCCAGCAGCCCGCGGTCGTCGATCTCGTCGAGGACGTTCTCACTGACCAGCCCGTCGAGCGTGTCGTACACCGCCTGTGTCCACGGGTTCATCTTCTCGACGCCGTCGCCGGGCAGGTAGCCGAGGTCCTGGCCGCCGACGGCGTGCAGCGGGCGGAAGACCACGATCCGACGGTGCGACTGGCGTTCCAGCACCGCCTCCAGCCCGGCGCACAGCGCCAGCGCCGATTTGCCCGTGCCGGCGGAGCCGCCGAGCGAGACGATGCCCACCTCCTCGTCGAGCAGGATGTCCAGCGCCACGCGCTGGCGGGCGCTGCGTCCCCGCAGGCCGAAGGCCTCCCGGTCCTGCGGGACCTGGCGCAGCACCCCGTTGGACGCCACGCGCGCGAGCGCCGACTGGCTGCCGGCGGTCAGCTGGACGCCGCAGTGCACCGGAAGGTCCACGGCGTCCTCCACCTCCCCGGTGGCGTCCACCGCGCCGTCGGTGAAGAGCCCGTCGATGAGACCGGCGCTGACCTCGGCGGTCACCATGCCCTCGTAGCCGGTGAGGACGACGTCCTGCGCGCGGTACTCGTCGGCGTCCAGCCCCACCGCGCCGGCCTTCACGCGCAGCGGGACGTCCTTCGTGACCAGGGTGACGGTGTCGCCCTCGGCGCGCAGGTTCAGTGCGGAGGCGAGGATGCGACGGTCGTTGTCCGCGCCGTCGTCCGGGCGGGCGCGCAGCCCGGCGGGCAGGACGGACTGGTCGACGTGGTTGAGCTCCACGCGCAGCGTCCCGCCGTCCGGGGTGACCTCGATGGCACGGTCCAGCCGCCCACTGGTGCGGCGCAGGTCCTCGAGCAGGCCGAGCGCCTGGCGGGCGAACCAGCCGAGTTCGGGGTGCTGACGCTTGGCCTCCAGCTCACTGACCACCACGATGGGCAGGACCACGTGGTGCTCGGCAAACTTCAGCAGTGCCCACGGGTCGGAGAGCAGGACGGAGGTGTCGACGACGTACGTGCGGACCGCGTCCGGGGTTCCGGAGGCGGTGGAGGTGGCTGCTGACGGGGCGGCGGAGGGGGCGGTTGAGGTGGTGACGGTGGCTCTGGTCATGCCCCCGAGGCTAGGAAGCACACGTGTAGATCACATGGTTGTGAGATGAAGTCTGGGTGAACTCACCGGGAAACCAGCCGAAGACTACCGGGAGCTGGAGGAACGCCTGCCACGGCAGATTCCGACGAACTGCTGCACGACCTCGTCATCGCGCTCACGCAGCCACACCAGTGCGATCCGGGTCGGCGCCTGCCCCGCCAGGCGCCGGTGGACGACACCGCGCCGGTTCACCGCGCGCAGCAGCGGACGCGGGGCGACGACCACGCCGACGTTCGCGGCGACCACGTCGAGGTGCTCACGCACCGCCACCGGGTCCACGCCGCGGTAGAGCACCATCTCCCCGTCCATGTCGGACGCGGTGACCTCCTCGTTCTCCCCCACCGCCTCCAGCACGTGCTCCTTGGGCACCGCGACCCCCGGCTGCTCCTCGTAGAGCACGACCCGGTGCAGGCCGAGACGGTTCATCGCCGCCTCGTCCACGTTACTGCCCGGCATGCCCTCCCACTCGCCGGGCAACCGGACGAGGGCGATGTCGGCGGCACCGCTGCGGACGTGGGCGAGCGGGTCGTCGGCCGCGGCGGAGGCGACCTTCCAGCCGTCCACCCTCCCGTCGAACCTGCCGAACCATTTACCGGGGACGACACCGGGCGCGAAGACGACCTTCAGGTAGTGCATGGCGACCATCGTATCCCCCACGGGCCGACCGGTTAGACTCTGCAGGTATGAGTGAACGGATGAAACCCCAGACCGCGGCGAAGAAGCTGAACATCTACCTCCCCGCGACCCCGGCCGCCTTCCAGGAAGGCACGCTCGGCCACGACGAGTTCGTGGCCCTGCAGAACAACCCGCCCGAGTGGCTGCAGGACCTGCGCCGCGAAGGCCCGCACCCGCGCCCGGAGGTGGCCCGCAAGCTCGGGATCACCATCACCGCGCTGAAGGCCAACGACATGGACAAGCCGCTGACGACCGCCGACATCAAGGCCCTGCTGGAGAACCAGCCCGACTGGCTGCGCAGTGCCCGGAGTTCCCTGGCGGAGAACCGCACGACCGGCGACGCCGAGGCCGACTCGCAGGAGTAGGGGCCTCCCCGCCGCGCAGGGGCAGGGCGCTCGATCTTGGCCCCTGACGGGGGTTCGCAATGAAAAGAGTGAGGGCCCCGTCCTCCCGGGTGACGAACCGGGAGGGCGGGGCCCTCGTGGAGAGCGCGAGCGCCGGGTGACGAATCCGGTGTCGCGAAGTTTCTCCGCTGTGCCGCGACGGGCAGGTGAACTGCAGTCCAGGGCAGCGCGTTGGAGGTGCCGCAGCCCGAGCGCGTCGATCCGGTGAGAAGAGGAAGCCGGATCGTGCGGATTCGGACTGAACCCTGGGTTCCACCTGCCGTTGCGGCTGATTCACAACTGCAGTGCGTCGAGGTGACTAGCCTTCGACACATCCATGAGGTTAGCGAGACCTAAACCGGGATGTCAACAATTAGACAACATTCACGTGATGTAATTCGTGCGAGCCTGCCCTAACTTAGCCTGACCTGCCGTTTCGTCCGTGACGCTTTCCGCTCACGGTGCCACCCCCACCGCCTGCCCCCGCCAATGATGGCAGGATCCCCGACCGCCAGCTCCCTTCCTGACCCCCTCACGACCCTCCCCGTCCGAGCCAACTGTGATCCGGTACTCACTGCCGCCGATATTGTTTCCCACCCCACAATCCTCCCCCAGGTTGGGCTGCCATTACCCCTTTGCGCACACGATGGTTAATATGAATTTGTAACATCTAAGAGACGTGGATCACATGGACAAGGTTCTTGCCCCCTCCACGGCACTCGGCACCGATCCGGAAGGACGCAATGAAGAACTACCTCCCCCGCACCATCTTCGACGAGGAACACGACATGTTCCGGGAGACCTGCAAGGACTTCGTGAACGCCGAGGTCCGTCCGCACGTCGACAAGTGGCACGAGCAGGGTTTCAGCGACCGCGCCATGTTCAAGGCCGCCGGTAACCTCGGACTGCTGGGTATCACCTCCCCCGAGGAGTTCGGCGGCGGCGGAATGCAGGACTACCGTTTCAACGCCATCCTCTCCGAGGAACTCGCCGAGGCCGACTGCGGTTCGGTCATCGTCTCCCTCCAGGTCATCAACGACCTGGTGATCCCCTACCTCGAGCGTTTCGCCAACGACGAGCAGAAGGAGAAGTTCCTCCGCCCGCTGTGCGCCGGTGACAAGATCGCCGCGATCGCCATGACCGAGCCCGGTGCCGGCGCGGACCTCGCAGGCATCCGCACCACCGCCCCGCGCGACGAGGACGGCAACTTCGTCCTCAACGGTTCCAAGACCTTCATCTCCAACGGCATCCAGGCCGACTTCACCATCGTCGTCGCAATCACCGACCCCTCCAAGGGTCGTGCCGGTGTCTCCCTGCTGATCGTCGAGGACGGCATGGAGGGCTACACCAAGGCCGCACCGCTGAAGAAGGTCGGCCTGAAGGCACAGGACACCGCCGAGCTGTCCTTCGAGAACGTCAAGGTCCCCGCCGAGAACCTCCTCGGCGAGGAGGGCGCCGGCTTCGGCTACCTGCGCACGAACCTGGCCCAGGAGCGCGTCTCCATCGCCGTGGGTTCCATCGCGACGTCCCGCCGCGCCTTCGACCTGGTGTACAAGCACTCCCAGGAGCGCAAGACCTTCGGCAACCGTCTGGTGGACCACCAGGCCTACCGCTGGGAGCTGGCCAAGATGGCCACCGAGATCCAGTCCGCGCAGTCCTTCGTGGACGCCGCCGTGGCCGCCAAGGTCAAGGGTGAGCTCGACGAGACCACCGCGTCGATGGCCAAGTACCTGACCACCGAGCTGCAGATCAAGGTCGTCAACACGGCCGTCCAGCTGCACGGTGGCTACGGCTTCATGCTGGAGTACCCCATCGCCACGCACTACCTGGACTCCCGCGTCCAGCCGATCTACGGCGGCCCCAACGAGATCATGCTCGAGATCATCAGCCGCAAGCTGGCCAAGGGCGAGAAGTAGCACCCACCCCTCCCCCTCACCTCTCCTGCATGACTCGGCAACCCGGGAGGCTGGTCCGACCAGCCTCCCGGGTTGCCGTGTGCCGGGCTCACGCCACGGTGACCCCCACGTAGGCCATCTGCTCCACGGCCACCGCCCCTCCGGTCACGGTCACCGGCGAGCACAACTCACTGAGCAGCTCCACCGTGAAGCCCTCCGCCACCGCGTCGAGGGCCGTGGCACGCACGCAGAAGTCCGTGGCGATGCCGCACACCGTCACCTCGGTGACGCCGCGTGAGCGCAGCCACGCCGCCAGGGTGCCGCCCTCCGCAGCACCGGCGGCGCCCGCGCCGTCCTCCCCCGCACCGTCCTCCAGGTGCCCCTCGAAGCCGGAGTAGGCCGCGGTGTACTCCCCCTTCAGGAACCACGCGTTCACGAGCGACGCGTCCAGCGCCGGGTGCAGCTGCGCGCCGTGGGTCCCGGCCACGCAGTGCACCGGCCAGGTCTCCTCGAAGTCGGGTTCGACCCCGTCGGGCGCGAAGTGCCCGGCGGGGTCGATGTGCCAGTCCTTCGTCCCCACGACGACGCCGTAGCGCTCGCCGTGGGCACGCAGGTGTTGCGTGATCGCCGCCGCGACGTCCGCCCCCTTCTCCGTTCCCAGGGAACCCCCTGGGCAGAAGTCGTTCTGGACGTCGACGACGATCAGTGCCCGGTGTGCAGCGTTCATGACGCCAACACTAGGTCCGGGTCAGTTGATCTTCCAGTCCTCCAGCCCCGGGTACAGGGGGAAGTCCGCGGCGACCTTGTCGACGCGGGCACGCAGCGCCTCGGTGTCGGCCGCCTTGCCCTTGGCCAGGGCGGTGCCGATGACATCGGCGACCTCGGTGAACGCCTCGGCGTCCAGACCGCGGGACGCCAGGGCGGACGTGCCGATACGCAGGCCCGAGGTGACCATCGGCGGGCGCGGGTCGAAGGGCACCGCGTTGCGGTTGACGGTGATGCCGACCTCGTGGAGCAGGTCTTCGGCCTCCTGGCCGTTGAGCTCGGAGTTGCGCAGGTCCGCCAGGACGAGGTGGACGTCCGTGCCGCCGGTGAGCACCTGCACGCCGGCGTCGGTGGTGTCCTGGGCGGTGAGCCGCTCGGCGAGGATCTTCGCGCCCTCGAGGGTGCGTGCCTGGCGGTCGCGGAAGTCGTCGGTCTGGGCGACCTTCATCGACACTGCCTTCGCGGCGACGACGTGCATCAGCGGGCCGCCCTGCTGGCCCGGGAAGACCGCGGAGTTGAGCTTCTTGGCCCACTCCTGCTTCGCCAGGATCATGCCGGAACGCGGGCCGCCGAGGGTCTTGTGCACGGTGGTGGAGACCACGTCGGCGTAGGGCACGGGCGACGGGTGCAGGTCGGCGGCGACGAGGCCGGCGAAGTGGGCCATGTCCACCCACAGCTTCGCCCCGACCTCGTCGGCGATCTCACGGAAGGCGGCGAAGTCCTGGTGACGCGGGTAGGCCGACCAGCCGCCGATGATCACGGCCGGCTTCTCCTTGATGGCCTGCTCACGGACCTTGTCCATGTCCAGGCGGAAGGTCTCCGGGTCGACCTCGTAGGCGGCGACCTCGTAGAGCTTGCCGGAGAAGTTCAGCTTCATGCCGTGGGTCAGGTGACCACCGTGGGCCAGCGAGAGACCCATGATCTTGTCGCCGGGGTTGGCCAGGGCCATCAGGACCGCGGCGTTGGCCTGTGCGCCGGAGTGCGGCTGCACATTGGCGAACTCGGCGCCGAAGACGGCCTTGGCGCGCTCGCGGGCCAGGTCCTCGATGACGTCGACGTGCTCACAACCGCCGTAGTAGCGGCGTCCGGGGTAGCCCTCGGCGTACTTGTTCGTCAGAACGGAGCCCTGCGCCTGGAGGACCGCGCGCGGAACGAAGTTCTCGCTCGCGATCATCTCCAGGGTGTCCCGCTGGCGGGAGAGTTCGCCGGCGATGGCCGCGGCCACCTCCGGGTCGAAGTCCGCCAGTTCAGCGTTGTGCTGGGACTGGTCTGGGTGGTTCGTCTGGCTCATGGGGTGGATCGCCTTTCACGTCGGCCGCACTGGATCAGATCAATCACGAAACATCATAACCTGACACACCTGCGGGCACTGCTGGCGGGTGATTGGCCCCACATGGTGCCGGGGTAGCACAATAGCCTCCATGCCAGCCCGTAACCCCGACGAGTACTCCCCCTACATCGAGCTCGACCGGTCGCAGTGGCGCTCCTTACGGAGTTCCATGCCCCAGGTCCTGAGTTCCGGGGAACTCGAGGAGCTGCGCGGTATCGGTGAGGACATCGACATGGACGAGGTCAGCGAAGTCTACCTCCCCCTGTCGCGGATGATCGACCTGCGTTTCGAGGCGATCCGGCAGCTCAACCGTGCCACGCAGACCTTCCTGGGCGAGGACATGCCCCACGTCCCGTTCATCATCGGCGTCTCGGGCTCCGTGGCGGTGGGCAAGTCGACCACCGCCCGCCTGCTGCAGGTCCTGCTGCAGCGCTGGGAGTCCCGGCCTCGGGTGGACCTGATCACCACCGACGGTTTCCTCTACCCGGCCGACGAACTCAACAAGCGGCACATGATGGGGCGCAAGGGGTACCCGGAGAGCTACGACCAGAAGGCCCTGCTCAACTTCGTCACCGCGGTGAAGTCGGGGGTGCCGCGGGTGCCCGCGCCGGTGTACTCGCACGAGAAGTACGACCGCCTCGACGAGGTCCACGTCGTGGACCGTCCGGACATCCTCATCGTCGAGGGGCTCAACGTGCTGCAGACGGGGCCCACGTTGATGGTCTCCGACCTCTTCGACTTCTCGGTCTACGTGGACGCCGACCGCAGGGACATCGAACGCTGGTACGTGGAGCGCTTCCTGAAGCTGAAGAACACCGCCTTCCGCAAGCCGGACGCCCACTTCCGCTACTACGCGGCGTTGAGCGACGAGGACGCGCTGGTCGTCGCCCGCGAGATCTGGCAGACGGTGAACCTGCCGAACCTGGTGGAGAACATCCTGCCCACCCGGGTGCGGGCCTCCCTGGTCCTGCGCAAGGGCCCCGACCACCTGGTGGAGGCGGTACGGATGCGCAAGATCTAGGAGCGTCCTCCCCCGGGACGACCTGTGTGCCTACTTGCCGTAGCGGCGTTCGCGCACGGAGAAGTCGCGCAGGGCGCGCAGGAAGTCCAGGCGGCGGAACGCCGGCCAGTAGGTGTCGGTGAACCAGATCTCCGAGTACGCCGACTGCCACAGCAGGAAGCCGGACAGACGCTGTTCGCCGGACGTCCTGATCACCAGGTCCGGGTCCGGTTGCCCGGAGGTGTAGAGGTGGTCGCCGATGGCGCCGTCGGTGATGTGCGCGCTCATCTCCTCCGGTGCGATCCCCTTGCCTGCGAGCTCGTCGACGAGCTTCTGGACGCCGTCGACGATCTCCTGCCGTCCGCCGTAGCCGACGGCGATGTTGACGTGCACCCCGGTGTGGTCGGCCGTCCGCGCCTCAGCATGACGCATACGCTCACGCAGCTCGTCGGGGATGAGGTCGAGCCGTCCCATGACGTGCAGCCGGAAACGCCCCTTGGCGGCGGCGAGCTCGTCGGAGACGTCGCCGATGATCCGCATCAGCAGGCCGAGCTCCTCGGCGCTGCGGCGCAGGTTCTCGGTGCTGAGCAGGTAGACGGTCACCGACTCGATGTCCTGCTCGTCGCACCAGTCGACGACCTCGACGATCTTCTTCGCCCCCACACGGTGGCCGTGGGAGACGTCGGTGAAGCCGTTCTCGCGGGCCCATCGGCGGTTGCCGTCGCACATGATGGCGACGTGCTTGGGCCGCCGACGGCCCTTCAGCTCACGCTGCAGTCGTCGCTCGTAGAGCGAGTAGAGAATCACCGCTGGTCGCCACCTGCATCTTCTCCGTCGGTGCTGCGCACGTCGTCCCCGTCGTGCGCGTCGATCCCGGCCCGTTCGGCGGCGTTGCGGCGGGTGTTCTCCACGTCCGCGGCCTCCTCCTGCGCCATCCGCCGGTCGATGGTGTCGATGTCGAACGGGTCGATGCCGTTGGCCTCGGCGAAGTCGCGCCGCTTGTGCATCTTGCGCATACGCCGGTTGAACAGGTAGCCCAGGGCCAGGATGACGACGAGCAGGCCCACGATCACCAGCAGACCGACGGGTGCCGCCTTACCGAACTCCGGCCCCTGCGGGCCGCGGTTGACCTGTTCCTGGGCAACCAGGGAGACGGTGGAGGTTAGGGACGGGGAAACCGTGATCATGTCTTCAGAGCCTATCGAAGGTAGCGGCAGTCAGCCTCATTCGGGCACGACGCCGGCGAAAAGGTCGTCCTCGGGCAGGCTGGTCTCCACCCGGGACTTGGCGAGCTCGAATTCCTCGGTGGTCCAGACCTGCTGCTGCAGGGCGGTGGGCACAGCGAAGAACGGGCCCTCGGGGTCGATCTGGGTGGCGTGGGCCCGCAGGGCGTCGTCCCGACGCTCGAACCACGGCGCGCACTCCACACGGGTGGTCACCCGCGGCATGATGTCGGGCATGTCCTTCCACCGGTCCAGCGCCACCGTGGCGTTGTCGTCGCCGGACTCGAGGCTGGCCTGGGCGAGCAGCTCGAAACGACGCTTGATGAAACCGTGCGTGTAGTACACCTTCTGCACCTCCCACGGGCGTCCGACCTCCGGGTGGTAGTCCGGGTCCGCGGCAGCGTCGTAGGCGCGCATGCTCACCGCGTGCGTCTTGATGTGGTCGGGGTGCGGGTAGCCGCCGTTCTCGTCGTAGGTGATGACCACGTGCGGGCGGAAGTCCCGGATCACCCGGGTGAGTTCCAGGGTGACCGCCTCCGTGTCCGCGAGCGCGAAGCACCCCTCCGGCAGCGGCGGCAGCGGGTCCCCCTCGGGGAGTCCGGAGTCGACGTAGCCGAGCCAGCGGTGGGTGACGCCGAGGATGTCGGCGGCCCGGGCCATCTCCTGGCGGCGGACGTCGTTCATGTTGTCCACGACGCCGGGGACGTCCATCTTCGGGTTCAGGATGCTGCCGCGTTCGCCACCGGTGCAGGTGAGCACCATGACCTCGGCGCCCTCGTCGGCGTAGCGTGCCATCGCCGCCGCCCCCTTGCTGGACTCGTCGTCCGGATGGGCGTGGACGGCCAGGAGCCGCAGACCCTGACCGGGCCGGCTCTCTGCGGTCGAGCTTTCTGTGCTGTGGTCGGGAGCTCCTTCGCTCACGGATCGCACCCCTTCAGTCGTCGTCTTCGTGGTCTGTTTCGGTCAACTCACCCATTCAACGCTTCCGGCCGGGGCGCGTCCAATCCGTTCGACTGGCTATTCCATGGTGGCAGGGCCTACGATTTGTGGAATGAGCAAGGCGACCTACGGTTCCTCCCGTCAACAGGGTGTGAGCGGCAAGTTCATCGTCATCGGCATCGTGATCCTGTTGATCGCGGTCGGTGTCTACGTGTTCTCGCAGTTCCGCAACAGCACCAGTGCCGACGCCACCGGCGACGCCGCGGGCCACGAACTCGTCGGCGACGACACCCTGCGGATGACCGTCGACATCACGCGGGACGACACCGACAAGCCCGCCTACTGCATCGTCACCGCCCTCGACCAGTCGCGGGCGGAGATCGGACGCCGCGAGGCGGTCGTCGCCGCCGGCGGCACGTCCAGCACGCGCCTGGTCATCGACATCCCGACGACGGGACGTCCTGTCGCCCCCGACGTGTACGGCTGCTCCACGGTCTTCCCCGACTACCTCGACTCCGAACACACCTCCGGCATCGACGAAGACTGACGGCCACCTGACGACACGGGGGAATCACCCGAATCCCCCTGGTGGTACACTGTGCCCCGACAACTGTGCCGTGGGGACCGCCCCGCGGCTTTTCCCGAACGACCTCAGACCCTGTCCGGCAAAACAGGCTGAACACTGTGGTCTACCTGCAGGAGGACGCGAACGCTCATGGCAGACAATCAGACGACCTGGCTCACCCAGGAATCCTTCGACCGGCTCAACGACGAGCTCAACGCGCTGAAGGCGAATCGTCCCGCTCTGGCCGCCGAGATCAACGAGCGCCGTGAAGAGGGTGACCTCAAGGAGAACGGCGGCTACCACGCCGCCCGCGAGCAGCAGGGCCAGGAGGAGGCCCGCATCGCCTACCTCGAGGAGCTGCTGGACAGCGCCACCATCGGCGAGGCCCCGCAGGAGTCCGGTGTGGCTCTCGTCGGTTCCGTGGTGCACATCTACTACGACGGCGACGAGGACGACAAGGAGACCTTCCTGATCGGTACCCGCGGTCTGGAGTCCTCCAACCCCGACCTGGAGACCTACTCCACCGACGCCCCGCTGGGCGCCGCGCTGATCGGTGCCAAGGAGGGTGAGTCCCGCGAGTACAAGAGCCCGACGGGCGACACGATCACCGTGACCCTGGTCAAGGCGGAGCCCTACGACCCGGACCGCGACGTCCCCCGCGCCGAGCAGTAGGACGCGACGGGCCGGCAACGGCCCACGGGTAAGACAAAAGAACCGCCCCACCGGAATCCTCTCCGGTGGGGCGGTTCTCATGGTGCCGTGGGCTGCTAGTCCCTGTTGAAGTAGGACAGCAGTCGCAGGATCTCGGTGTAGAGCCAGACCAGGGTGACGGCAAGGCCGAGGGCGACGCCCCAGGAGTAGCGGGACGGTGCACCGGCGCGGATCATCTTGTCCGCCTGGTCGAAGTCGGCCAGGAAGCTCATGGCGGCCAGACCGATGCAGACGAGCGAGAAGATGATGGCGAGCGGGCCGCCGTCGCGCAGCATGCTGTTCTCGCCGGTGATCATGGCGTAGACGAAGTTACCGAGCACCAGCACCAGGACACCGACCATGGCGCCGAGCAGCATCTTGGTGAACTTCGGGGTCACGCGGATCGCGCCGGTCTTGTAGACGATCAGCATGCCGGCGAACACGCCGATGGTGCCGAGCACGGCCTGGAAGATCATCGCGCCGGCGTTGGCACCGCCGCTGAACTCCACGCTGGTGAACATGAAGGAGAAGCCACCGACGAACAGGCCCTCGAAGGCCGCGTAGACCAGGGTGACGACCGGGGAGCCGTACTTCTTGCCGAACGCGGAGACCAGCACGGCCACGAGGCCACCGATGGCACCGACGAAGGTCAGCGTCATCGCCAGGCTCTCGTTGCTCATGCCGATCATGAAGTTCACCGCGGCCATGACCACGATGACCGCCAGTGTGATGCCGGTCTTGGTGACCACGTCGTCGATGGTCATCGGGCGGTCGGAGCTACCGGTCTGGGCACCGTAATTCGGGGACTGCTGGTACCCGGGCTGCTGCTGGGTCTGCTGACCCTGCTGGCCCCACTGCTCCCCCGCGGACTGGTAGCCCTGCTGGTATGCGGCGGACTGCCCCTGCCGGCCCTGGGCGGAGCCCTCCGACTGGGCCAGCGAACTCATAAAGGGGTTCGAACTTCTCACGACGTCTTTGTCCTTCCGTCACATTCTCTAGTCTGTGTCCCCCGCGGCCCCACCTGGGCCGGTCGCCGTCGCCGACGCCGACGTCCCGAGTGAACGCGGTTACTGCTGTACACCATAACAACGTACAGACCCCGCCCCGTGTTCCCGTAGGCGTGATTACACAATTCCGCGACGTGCGTCCCGATTCTTCGATACTGTGCTTCACATGACGAAAAAGACCCTGGCAACCGGCTCCCTCCCCGACGCCCTGGCGTCCGAGCTCCGGGTCCTCACCGTAAACGCAGCGACCGGAAGCATCGACAACGGCGACCGCCTCGAGATCGAGGGCCCGTTCACCGGCGAGACCATCGGCTGGGTCGGCCGCGGCACGGAGGACGACGTCGACGAGGCGTTCCGTCGCGCCCGCGCGGCCCAGACGCGGTGGGCGGAGGTCGACCCGAAGAAGCGCGGGAAGATCCTGCTCAAGTTCCACGACACCCTGCTCAAGAACCAGAAGACGATGATGGACATCATCCAGCTGGAGACCGGCAAGTCGCGCGACTCCGCCTACGAGGAGGTGATCCACTGCGCGATCACCGCCCGCTACTACGGCAACCAGGTGCACAAGCTCCTCAAGCCGAAGCACCGTGCCGGCGTGATGCCCGTGCTCACCAAGACCACCGAACGCCACCTGCCCAAGGGCGTCATCGGCCAGATCAGCCCCTGGAACTACCCGCTGACGCTGGCCCTGTCGGACGCGCTGCCCGCCCTCGCCGCCGGAAACGGGCTCGTCGCCAAGCCGGACTCCTCCACCCCGTTCTCCGCGCTGTACGCCTTCAAGCTGCTCTTCGAGTCCGGCATGCCCCGCGGGCTCGTGCAGCTGGTGACCGGCCCGGGACGCGTGGTGGGCAACTCCATCGCCGAGCAGTGCGACCACCTCATGTTCACCGGCTCCACGGAGACCGGCAAGAAGCTCGGCGAGATCGCCGGCCGTCGCCTCATCGACTACTCCGCCGAGCTCGGCGGCAAGAACCCGATGATCATCACCGGCGACGCCGACCTGGACAAGATCATGCCCACCGTGCTGACCGGCTGCTTCTCGAACTCGGGTCAGCTGTGCGTGTCCATCGAGCGCATCTACGTGCACAAGGACCGTTACGACGCCTTCGTCCCGAAGTTCGCCCAGGCCACCAAGGACCTGCGGCTCGGCGCCGGGTTCGACTGGAACATCCAGATGGGTTCGCTGAGCGGCGCCAGCCAGATGTCCACGGTCGAGAAGATGGTGGACGACGCGGTCGACAAGGGTGCCACCCTCGTCGCCGGCGGCAAGGCGCGTGCCGACCTGGGCCCCTACTTCTACGAGCCGACCGTGTTCACCGACGTCACCGAGGAGGCGGAGATCAAGCGCGGCGAGGTCTTCGGTCCGGTCGTGTACGTCGAGAAGGTCGACTCCCACGACGAGGCCGTGGAGAAGGCCAACGACACCAACTACGGCCTGAACTCCGCGGTCTTCGGCCCCTCGAAGACCGCCACCGGCATCGCCGAGCGACTGTTCTCCGGCACGGTGAACATCAACGACGGCTACGCCGCCGCCTTCGCCTCCGTGGACAACGAGATGGGTGGCACCGGCGAGTCCGGGCAGGGACGTCGCCAGGGCGCCCACGGTCTGCTGAAGTACACCGAGACCCAGAACGTCACCGACGAGCGCGTCCTGCCGATCCGCGGCCCGGAGTTCCTCAAGCCGCGCGCCTACGCCGCGGTGATGACCGTCCTGCTGCTCGCCGGCAAGACCTTCAAGATCCTGAAGTAGCGTTCAGCAGCAACACTCAGCCGCGGACCGGGCGGACGGACACCTCCTCGATGATCGCCTCGTCGGTGGTGTCCACCGCCAGCCGGACGGCCGCCGCCACCGACGCCGGGGCGACGTAGCGCGTCCCGTCGTAGTCGGTGTTGCCCCGCCCCTGTTGCAGGGAGACCTGCATGTCGGTGTCGACGCGGCCCGGGTGCACGGAGCTGACCCGCACCCGGCCCCGCTCCTCCTCCCGTAGGGCGTCCGTGACGGCCCGCAGCGCGAACTTCGTCCCGGAGTAGGGACCCTGGGCCGCCCCGGAGCGGAAACCGGAGCCCGAGTTGATCGCGACCACCGTGCCGCCGGCCGCCCGCAGGGCGGGGAGCAGCAGTCGGGTGAGTTCGGCCACGCCGAAGACGTTGACCGCGAACATCTCCTGCCACCGCTCCCAGCCCGTCTCCCCCACCGTGGACTCGCCGGCCAGCCCCGCGGAGTGGACGAGCACGTCCAACCGCCCCAGCCCGTCCTGCTCACCGTCCTGCAGACGCTCCACCGCCTGCGCGATCGACGCCGGGTCGCTGAGATCGACGTCCGCGCTGGACCAGGAGATCACCCGGTGCGTGCGCGAAAGGTCCTCGACGATGGCCGCCCCGATCCCCCGCGAGCCGCCGGTGACGAGTGCCAGTGGTCTGTTGTGTTCAGTTCCTGTCGTGGTGTCCATGTCCTACGAGAGTAACGGGCGTTACGTATGCTCGTGGATACCCCTGGGCACACCGTCCCACGGGGCTCGAAGTTTCAAGTTCACGCACCGTGAAAGGACACCGTCATGTTCGGTACCGCAATCACCACCCTGATCCTCGGCGCGCTGTCCGGCGCAGGCGCCTGGTTCGCCTGGGACCAGGACCGCAAGAGCCTGTCGGTGGCGCTGACCATCCTCACGCTCATCCTCGCGGTGATCGCCATCTCCACCGCGTTCGCCGGTGCCGTGGCGGTCATCGTCAAGCTGCTCCCGATCGTGCTGATCGTGCTCGTCGGCTGGCTCGGCATCAAGCAGCTGCAGAACAAGAAGTCCAAGCCCAGCGCCTGAGAATCACGCGGTCACCGGGGCTGAGGTGTCCGCCGTGCCCTCAGGAACTCCCGCGTCCGGTTGGCCACGAAGGCACCGAGTGCCGTCCCGGTGCCGATCGCCACGCACACCGTCACCGCGGACACGAAGTGCTCCGCCCCGGACTCCCCTCCCATCACCTCGAGGATCCCGGAGACCACGGCGATCCCGGGCAGGACCGCGCCCGTGACACCCATCAGCGCGAAGACGTGGTCCGGGTAGCCGGTACGCACCGCCATCATCACCGACACCGCGCCCAGTACCGTGGCCGCACCGGCCGCCGCCCACACCGTGGACGCCCCGGCCACGACCAGGAGGAACTGGTTGACCACGCCGGTGGCCACACCGATGGTCACCGCCGGCAGCGCCAACCGCAGCCACCCGCCGTTGGCGAAGGCGTTGGCCAGGGCCCCGAGCCCGGAGAACACCAACGCCAGGTACCACGGCAACCCCGGCACGTCGCTGATCAGCGGGTGGTCCATGTCCAGCACCTCCCCGAGGGTGAAGACGTAGACGCCGCTGATCGCCAGCCCGAACGCGGTGACCACCACACTTCCCGCGCGGGTCACCGCCGAGAGGTAGTCACCGTCGATGACATCGGTCATCGCCCCGATGACCTGGGGTAACGGGATGATCAACAGCCAGTTCACCGCGATCGCCGCGGCCGCTGCCACCGGGTCGAGCACGTCGACCAGAACCAGCACGGTCGCCAGTGTGCCGGCGATCGCGCTCTTGATCACCGTGGAGAACAGCTCCGGCATCCGGAACTTCCCCAACGCCTGCCCGCAGAAGGCCGTGACCAGCTGCACCCCGGCCGCTGCCAGCCACGCCTGCCACCCCACCCCGAGCTGCATCGAGATCACGAAGGCGAGCATCGTGGTGCCGCCGGCCACCGCCCACCACGGGGTGCTGATCGCCCGCAGCCGGGTGACCTGCTCGTGCAGCGAGTTGATGCTGCGTTCGGTGGGCCCGGAGGTGTCCTCCCCCTCCCCGGTGATCTCCTCGGCCAGCCGGTGCAGCTGCCAGGAGCGGGTGCAGTCGATGAGGTCCAGTGCCTTGGCCGAGGTGGTGACCGTCACCGTGCCACTGTCGGGCAGTGACGCCTCGACGATGACGAGGCGCCCGACGGTGGTGAAGTGGAACCCCATCAGGCCCCGGGTGTCCGCGCACTGCTTCAGGGTCTCCCCGACCCGCCAGCCGGGCTGCCCGGACTCCAGGAAGCCGCAGCCCAGGTCGGCGAGCAGGCCCAGTTCGTCACGGATACCTTTTGCGCCAGCACGGTCCGCCGGAGATGTGTCCATGACCACGCATTATATGACATCCATGGCCTACTCTGCTCTCAGCTACGCGCCTGCTTCCTCCGGAAGTACACCCGGCTGCGCACGCTGGCGACCACGTCGCCCTTCTCGTCGGTGATGTCGGTGTCGAACCAGTGGAGGTACTTCGACCCGTCGGCGGTCTTCTCCCGGATCAGTTCGAAGGTCTCGTCGTCGGTCCGCATGTCGGCGACGATCCGGCCGCGGCCGGGCTTGCGGTAGACCACGTGGGACTCCGCGTCCCACACGTTGTAGGCCCCACCCAGGCGGGTCAGCCCCATGAACAGGTAGAAGCCGTCCGTCATGGTCTGGATCGTGCCGCCGAACGCGGTGCCGACCAGGTTGGCATTGACGCGGCGTGGACGGTGCGAGGTGATCACCCGGGAGCCGTCGTTGGCGATGTAGTTGATGCGGATACCCGAACCGAGGTAGGGCGGGAAGACCCCCAGGAGAGTCTTCAGTTGGCGCGGACTCGGCTTCAGCATGGGCCCTCCGTGGAGTGGTCGGTACAGTGCGGGATCCCGACGATGATAGAACGCCACACCTCCCCCGCGCGGGCGTTCCGCATACTTCGGGAAAACTACCGGACGTCCGCCGTCGCGTTCCGCCACAGGCCGACCCCGCCGAGGACCACGAACCAGCCGATGATGACCAGGTAGCAGACCGCCGGGGCGATCCCGAGGCTCAGCGGGTCGACCCCGCTGATCAGCTGGTCCTGGCGCTGGACCGGGGCGATCGCGGCGAGCGGGCGGAAGGCGTCGAACTGTTGGGCGGCGTAGCCCACCATGCTGTCGATCAGCAGGATCCAGGCGACGGGCACGGCGACCGCGCCGACCTGGCTGCGGATCACGCAGGCCAGGCCCACGCTCGCCGCCGCGAACAGCACCGAGCTGATCAGCGGCACATAGGCCGCACTCGCGCCGGCACCGAGCTGAAGCCCGGAGCCCAGCACCGCGGCGACGCCGAGGGACAGGGCGATGCCCACCACGTAGAGAACCGCGACGAAGACGGCGGTGACCAGCATCTTCGCCACCACCCACTGCCAGCGTCCGGCCTGGGTCAGGAACGCCTGGGCGTGCATGTGGTTGCGGATGTCGCCGGCGGTGGAGGATGCGGCGAAGATCACCGCGATGAGCAGGAAGATCTGGTAGCCGAAGGTGATCGTCGCCCAGTCGAAACCGGGGCGGTCGCCGAAGACGCCCATCAGGACGACGGGTCCGAACAGGGAACCCGCCAGCAGGACGGCGTACACCAGCGTGGCACGGACGCTGAACAGTTTGGTGGTCTCGGAGCGCAGGGACGTGAGCAGTGTATTCATGGGTGGTTCTACTTTCCGGTGGTCAGGACGGTGGTTTCGGTGCTCTCGGTACCGTCGGCGCTGTCGGTCCGGTACTCCTGGGCGTCGGCGGTGGCGGCCAGGAAGCGCGACTCCAGGTCCTCGCTCTGCGCGTACAGCCCGGTGACCAGGACGCCCGCGGTGAGGGCGGTCTCGGCGACGGCGCGTCGCACCACCACGTCGCCGACCCCGTCGGGGACGTCCACGGTGATCTGGGAGCCGGACGCCCTGTCGGCGTCCTTCCCCACGGCGTAGCCGGCGGTGAAACCGGCGGTACCCAGCGCGGAGCACAACGTCCTCCCGGCGCGGGCGTCGGTCGTCTCGACGAGCACGTGGGCGCCGCCGGCGAGGAACTCGTCCATCGAGTACTCGCCGATCATGCGTCCCTTGCCGATCACGACCAGCCGGTCGGCGGTCTGCTGCATCTCGGAGAGCAGGTGGGAGGACACCAGCACGGCCCGCCCCTCCCCCGCCAGGGCGCGGATGGTGTGCCGCATCCAGCTGACGCCCTCGGGGTCGAGCCCGTTGACCGGCTCGTCGAGGACCAGGTGCGCCGGGTCGCCCAGCAGCGCACCGGCGAGGCCGAGACGCTGCTTCATGCCCAGCGAGTAGCCGCCGACCTTCTTGTCCCCGGCGGAGGCCAGCCCCACCAGCTGCAGACACTTGTCCACGCGGGAGTCGGAGATGCCCGCGCCGCGCGCCAGTACCTTCAGGTGTGAGCGTCCGCTGCGTCCGGGGGTGAACCAGGTGGCCTCCAGCAGGGCGCCTGCGGTGGCGGGCTTGTCGGCGACGTTCCGGAACTCCTGCCCGTCGAACTCGGTGTGCCCGGCGGTGGGACGGTCGAGTCCGAGCATGCAGCGCATCGTGGTGGACTTGCCGGCGCCGTTGGGGCCCAGGAAGCCGGTGACGGCGGCGTCCGGCACGGTGAACGAGAGCTCCTCGACGGCCGGTGTACCGGAACGGCCGTACCTCTTCGACATCTTCTCTACTGTGATCATGGTTCCCAAGTCTTCTCCCCGGCCCCGTGCCGGCACATCGACCTGCGGGGGGATCTCCGGGGACGGTTTGGGGTCCCACACCTCATACCCAGGTATGAGCACGGGGCGTACTGTCGGCACGACATTTTCCCCGACCGAAAGGGCTCCCTGCGTGCCCACCACCCGACGCCGCCAGTCGATGTTCGTCGCCGCCTTCGGCACCATCGTCGAGTGGTACGACTTCTCGATCTTCTTCTACGTCTCGGCGAGTCTGGCGAACACCTTCTTCAACGGCAACGACGGTTCACTGCTGCTCACCCTCGCGCTCGGCGCGGCCGGCTTCGTGTTCCGTCCCCTCGGCGCGATGGTCTTCGGGCACCTGGGTGACCGCATCGGACGCAAGTCGTCGTTGATCGTCTCGGCGTCGCTGATGGCGGTGGCGTTGGCGGGCATCGCGGTGATGCCCGGGTTCGACACCATCGGGATCTGGGGCGGTGTCGGGGTGCTGGTGCTGCGGTGCGTGGCCGGGTTCGCCGTGGGCGCGGAGTACACCGGCATCATGGTCTACCTGGTGGAGTCGGCCAGAGACGGCCGCCGCGGGTTGGCGGCGAGCTGGGCGGCGGCGAACTCGGAGGTCGGCTCGCTGCTGGCGGTCGGCGGCGGCTACCTGATGGCGCGGTTCCTGAGCGCCGAGGACCTGGATGCCTGGGGGTGGCGCGTGCTGTTCCTCGTGGGCGCACTGCTCGCCGCGGTGATGGTGCCGATGCGCCGGCTGATGGACGAGACGGAGACCTTCACCGAGGTCAAGGACACCGCGGAGAACACCGCCCGCTCCCCGCTGGTGACGGTGCTGAGGACCCATCCGCGTGCCGTGCTGGTGGCGTTCCTGGTGTCGTCGGTGGGCTCGGCGGCGTACTTCCTCAACATCACCAACGTGCCGACGTACCTGGAGACCACCGCCTCGATCGACAGTTCCACGTCCCTGTGGCTGGGGACGGTCGCCGCGGTGGTGGCGATCCTGGTGACGCCGCTGGCCGGTGTGGCGTCCGACCGTTTCGGACGACGCCCGGTGTTCATCTTCGTCGGCGTGGTCATCCTGGCCACGACGATCCCGGCGTACATGATGCTCGGCGGTGGGACGGGGTCGACGGCGCTGCTGGGCGGTGCGCTGCTCGCCGTGCCGGCGGCGGGCTGGAGCGCGGTCGCCGCCTCCGCCGTCCCCGAGCAGTTCACCGCGGTGGGACGTTTCTCGGGCATGGCGATCGGCTACAACACGGCCACGGTTCTGTTCGGCGGGTTGTCGCCCTTCGTGGCGACGTGGCTGATGACGGTCACCGGTTCGCCTTACGCCCCGGCGTGGTACGCCGTGGCGATCATCGTGTTCGCCGGGATCCCGATGCTGCTGCTCTTCCGGGACCGGGCGCACGTGCCCCTCGACGAGATCAACTCAGGTGCCGCGGACGGGTGACGTCCCCGAGTTCGGCGCCGGTTGCACCAGTAGCTGCCCCCGTAGCTGCCCCGGTAGCTGCCCCGGTAGCTGCCCACGACGCGAGCAGCTTCATGGCGTCCTCGGACGGTGAGCCGGGTTCGGGGGCGTAGATCGTCCAGGTCAGTCCGCGCTCGCCCTCCATGCGCAGTCCCTCGTAGGCCAGGGTCATCTCCCCGACTTCCGGGTGGTGGAAATGCTTGAAGCCGCTGCCGTGGTGACGCACGTCGTGGGCTCCCCACCGGGTGCGGAACTCGTCGCTGCGGGTAGACAGTTCCCCGACGAGGTCGTGCAGCGCCTTGTTGTGGGGGTCGCGGGCGGCCTCGGTGCGCAGGATCGCCACGGTGATGTCGGCCATGCCCTCCCAGTCCGGGTAGAAGTCGCGGGCCCGGTCGTCGAGGAAGGCCTGGCGGGCGATGTTCGGCGGGCCGGCGGGACGCCCCGGCATGTCGTAGAGCTGCGTGTAGAAGGCTTCGGCCAGGGTGTTCGTGGCCAGCAGGTCCATCCGGCCGTTGCGTACGAAGGCGGGGCCGGCGGTGACGGCGTCCAGCGCCCACTGCAGGCCGGGCCCCGGGGTCCAGGTGCGCCCGTCGCGCCTCTTCGGGGGACGCGCCGTCGGTGAGGCGGCGTGGGCGAGGTCGAAGAGGTGGGCACGTTCGGCGTCGTCGAGGCGCAGCGCGCGCGCCAGGCTCTCGAGGACCTCGGGGGACGCACCGGCGACCGCGCCGCGTTCCAGTTTCGTGTAGTACTCCACGCTGACGCCGGCCAGCGTGGCGACCTCGCTGCGTCGCAGCCCCGGTACGCGCCGGTTCGTCCCCGCCGGAAGCCCCACCTCGCCAGGGGTGACCTTGGCTCGCCGGGTGGTGAGGAACTCCTTGACCTCCGCCTTATTGTCCATGCCGTTGCCCATACCCCGAGCATAGGGCCCTCCTCCCCGCTGAGGGAGGTACTGCCGGTACCCCGCCCGACAGGCTCTCCCACAGCCCCGCCGGGACTGGTTGACTCACCGAGGTAGAGACATGAACCTTCGAGATTGGAGACCACCTTGCGTGCAGTCATCATGGACGCCCCCGGCCAGATCCGCGTCGGCGAGCGCGACGACCCCCGGATCATCGACCCGACGGACGCCGTCATCCGCATCACCGCGACCTGCATCTGCGGCTCGGACCTGTGGCCCTACCGGGGCGTGGAGCCGGCCGACCACCTGCACATGGGCCACGAGTACGTCGGCGTGGTCGAGGAGGTCGGCGACGCGGTGACCACCGTGGCACCCGGTGACCACGTGGTCGGCTCGTTCGTGATCTCCTGCGGCGAGTGCGAGATCTGCCGGTCCGGCTACCCGTCGAAGTGCGTCCACGCCGAATTCGTGCACGCCGGCATCGGCACCCAGGCCGAGCGCGCGCGGATCCCCCACGCCGACGGCACGCTGGTGGCCACTCCCGGCGAGCCGGACGCCGACCTCGTTCCGTCCCTGCTGGCGGCGTCGGACGTCCTGGGTACCGGGTGGTTCGCCGCGGACGCCGCGGCCGTCGGCCCCAGCAAGACCGTCGCCGTGGTCGGCGACGGCGCGGTCGGCCTGATGGGTGTGCTGGCGGCGAAGGAGATGGGTGCCGAGAGGATCATCGCGATGTCGCGGCACGCTGAGCGCCAGGCGCTGGCGCGCGAGTTCGGTGCCACCGACATCGTCGAGGAGCGTGGGGACGCCGGGGTCGCGAAGGTCCGCGAGCTGACCGGCGGCCTGGGCGCGCACAGCGTGATCGAGGCGGTCGGTACCCGCGAGTCCTTCATGCAGGCCATCCACTCGGCCCGCGGTGGCGGGCACGTCGGTTTCGTGGGTGTTGCACACGAGGGCGTGGACCTGCCGATGGACGAGGTCTTCTTCGCCGAGGTCCACCTGCACGGCGGCCCTGCCCCGGTGCGGCGCTACCTCCCGGAGCTCACCGCCAAGATCTGGGCCCGTGAGATCAACCCGGGCAAGGTCTTCGACCTCTCGCTGCCGATGGAGGACGCCGCCGAGGGCTACGCCGCGATGTCCGAGCGTCGCGCGACCAAGGTGATGCTGACGCTGTGAGTGGTACCGAATCCCGCCTCCCGTTCGTCACCTACGTCCTGGCGGCCGGTGTCTTCCTCATGGGCACCACGGAGTTCATCGTCGCCGGGATCCTGCCGGACATCGCCGAAGACCTGTCGGTGTCCGTGTCCGACGCCGGACTGATGATCACCGTCTTCGCCATCGGCATGATCGTCGGCACCCCGGCCATGGCGGTGCTCACGCTCCGGCTCCCGCGGCGCATGACCCTCACCCTCGCGCTCCTGGTGTTCGCGGTGGGCCACGTCATCGTGGCGTTGTCGTCGTTGCTGCCGTTGATCCTCGCCGCCCGCTTCCTGACCGCCCTGGCGACCGGAGCCTTCTGGGCCGTCGCCGCGGTGGTCGGTGCGCAGGCTGCGGGCCCGTCCCTGTCGTCGAAGGCGCTGGGCATCGTGCTCGGCGGCGGGATGCTCGCCAACGTCGTCGGCGTCCCGTTGGGTTCCTTCGCCGGCCAGACCGTCGGCTGGCGCGGCCCGTTCTGGGCCTTGGCCGTGCTCGCGGTCGTCGGTGCACTGGTCATCTTCCGTCAGGTCCCTCCCGATCCGCTGGACGCACCGGCGCCGTCGTTGCGCGCGGAACTGCGCGCCCTGCGCGACGGGCGCGTGTGGCTGGTGCTCGCAGGTTGCGCTGTGGTCTGCGGGTCCTCGCTGGCCGTCTACAGCTTCATCGCCCCGTTGTTGACCGACAACAGCGGGCTGCCTGCCAGCGCCGTGCCACTCGTGCTCGTCGGCTACGGGGTCGGGGCGTTCATCGGCTCGAACGTGGGTGGCAGCATCGGCGCGCGTCGTCCGTTCGCCTTGCTGTTCTTCTCCGCGGCAGCGACGTTCCTGGTGCTCGTCGCCCTGCTGCTGTTCTCCCATAACGCAGTGGTGACGGTCATTCTCGTCGCCCTGCTCGGCCTGTTCGGCATGTCCACCAACCCGGTGTTGATCGGCATGGCCGTGCGATACGCGGACAAGGCACCGACCTTGGCGTCGGCGATGGCGACCGCGGCCTTCAACTTCGGTACGGCCATCGGCTCCTGGATCGCCGGCATGACGCTAGCGACGTCCATGGGCGCGAGCGGACCGGTGGCCGTGGGTGCCTGCGTGGCCGCACTGTACGTGGTCCCGTTGACGCTGCTGCTCCGCCGCGAGCGTGCGGATCTTCGCCGGCCCACGGTCGAATCGCCTCAGCGCAACAAGGAGGGTCGGTAAGCAATCACACCGTTCGCCTACACCCTGTCCTTTCGCCAGGCGATGACCGCGGTCAGCACGCCCACCACGGCGAGGAGTGGGAAGAAGGCGAAATATATTTCAACGGGAAGTGGCCCGAATAATTCGCTGAACTGTTCGTTTGACAGAAACTGCAGGCCGGGGAATCCGCGGCCGCCCGGATAGGGCATCGACAGGCCGATCGGATCCTCATGCGAGTTGTAGATCGTCGAAAACTGCGCGTCCAGGACCATCCCGATCGTGGAGACAACCCCGAACACCGCCACGGGGTAGCACACCCAGAACCAGGGAAAAGCCAGATTCCTCTGGTTCTTCTGCCGCGCCCGCCGCGGCAGAATCACCGCCCCGGTCATCGCGACCACCAGGATGCTGCCCAGGAAGACCCAACTCATATGCGCCTCTTCCGCCAGGCCCACACCGACAACGCAAGACCTGCCGCCGCGATCAGCGGGTAGGCGATTCGCGCCCACGGCATCCTGAGCAGGTTCGCGGCAGCGGCATCCGACAGCAAGGAACTGTCGAAGCCGTCGTCGGCATCTGCCAGCGGCATGTACATCGTCCACCCGAAATCAGCCACGGTGGCGGCAGTCCCCGGTAACCAGGCCGCGAACCCCAGGGCGATCGCGAACACCGTCAGGGGAACAGGATCCAGAACCACGGAAATCCGGGACGCTTCTGCTCCTCCGGTTCCTGGCCGCGGTAGGCGGCGCGCCGCGGGAGGATGGCACCGCCGACGAGCAGGACCATCAGGGCGGCGAAGATCAGCAACCACGTCATTAGTGCAGCATAACAGCCGCGCGTAGCATCGGGACGCACGGGAAACCTCATCCTCACTCGAGGTTTCCGGAGACGAAAGGCGGCCCTGACATGAACACCCACACCTCGAACGCCGACGAGCTCCTGAGCATCGGAGAGACGAGCCGACGCACCGGCACCGCGGTCTCGGCGCTGCGCTACTACGAGGACCTCGGGCTGATCGCCTCGGTCCGCACCGGCGGCAACCACCGCCTCTACGCACGTCACATGCTGCGTCGGATCTCCCTGATCAGCGTCGCGAAGAACCTCGGAATCCCGCTGAAAAGCGTGCAGGACGCATTCAGCAGCGTGCCGTTGGACCGGGCACCCACGCACAAGGAATGGCAGGTGGCCTCGCGCAGGTGGAAGAAGGAGCTGGAGGAACGGCGCCGCGGCCTCGAACGCCTCGAGAGCGAGCTCACCAGCTGCATCGGCTGCGGTTGCCTCTCACTGAAGGCCTGCACACTGCTCAACCCGCAGGACGCTCTGGGCGCCACCGGGCAGGGCGCGCGCCGCCTCTCCTGACGGCGCGCCGCGTCCGGCTTGACCTCAAGTGCACTTGAGGTAATAGCGTGGTCCGCAGATCGACACCGACGAGAAGGAGCACCAACCATGGCTGTCTACGAGCTTCCCGACCTGCCCTACGACTACGACGCCCTCGAGCCGCACATCTCCGCCGAGATCATGCAGCTGCACCACGACAAGCACCACGCGACCTACGTCGCCGGCGCCAACACCGCCCTCGAGGCCCTCGAGAAGGCCCGCGAGGAAGGCACCAACCCCGACCAGATCCGCGCGCTGTCGAAGAACCTCGCGTTCAACCTGGGTGGCCACACCAACCACTCCATCTTCTGGAAGAACCTCTCCCCCAACGGCGGCGGCGAGCCCACCGGTGAACTGGCCGAGGCCATCACCCGCGACTTCGGCTCCTTCGACAAGTTCAAGGACCAGTTCTCCTCGGCCGCCCTGGGCCTCTACGGCTCCGGCTGGGCCGTGCTGGGTTACGACCACATCGCCGGACGCCTCGTCGTCGAGCAGCTCACCGACCAGCAGGGCAACACCTCGATCAACCTCACCCCGCTGCTGATGCTCGACATGTGGGAGCACGCCTTCTACCTGCAGTACAAGAACGTCAAGCCGGACTACGTCAAGGCTGTCTGGAACGTGTTCAACTGGGACGACGTCGCCGAGCGCTTCGCCGCCGCCAAGAACTGACGTATGACCTACGTCATCGCACAACCCTGCGTGGACGTGATGGACCGGGCATGTGTCGAGGAGTGCCCGGTCGACTGCATCTACGAGGGAAAACGCACGTTGTACATCCACCCGGACGAGTGCATCGACTGCGGAGCGTGTGAGCCGGTCTGCCCGGTCGAGGCCATCTTCTACGAGGACGACCTGCCGGACGAGTGGGAGGACTACATCGACTACAACGCCGCGTTCTTCGATGAGATCGGCTCCCCCGGCGGGGCGGACAGCATAGGCCCCACCGGCACCGACCACCCGTCGATCACCGCGATGCCGCCGCAGAACCAGGAGTAGCGGTCAGCCCCCATTGACCGCCGTCGTCACCGGGTCGCCACCACGTCCCGGCAGACCTCGAGGTGACCGAGGTGCTGCGCGAGCTCGTGGAGGATGTGCTCGAGGACCCAGCCGGGCGTCGCCTCGGTGTAGTCCCGGCGCGCCGTCCCCTGTGCCTGCCGGTTGCGGATCCCCTCGGTGAGGGCAATGCGTGCCCAGCCGGGCAGGCTCGCCCGGGTCTCGGCGATCAGCGCGTGTGCCTCGGCCACGGTCCCCATCGCCCGGAACTCGGCTTCGCGGTCACGGGAGATCTCCTCTCCCCCGATGAAGGCGCCACCCCAGAAGCGCGCCATGCCGTGGACGTGCGTGGCCAGGGCGAAGGCCGAGTTCACCGTACCGGGCACCGGCGTGGCGTTAACGGTGGTGTCGTCGAGGGTGTCCAACGCGATGTCGTACTTGTCGAGGACCTCGGTGGCCACCGAGACGAAGTCGTCGTAGCGTGCGTCAGCATCGTTGATCATGTCCCCGAGTCAACCACGCCGATGCCACCGGTGGCTCGGCCGGGGAGCCTCACGCCTCCACGAGCTTGTCCTTCAGCGCAAGGACGGCGGACACCTCGAGTCCCAACCCGTCGACGAGGTAGGTGTCCACGTCGCCGTAGAACTCCTTCATCGCGTCCAGCCCGGACCGCAGAAAGCCCTCCTGCACGCCGAGCAGTACCCCGTAGGCCTCCGCCGCCTCATCCCCTTGACTCGTCCGAATCTGCTCGGTGGTGGCGGCGATCCGCTCGCTCGAGTAGTCGTTCGTCGCCAGATAGTTGTCCATAACGTCGCGTTCGCTCACGCCCGCGGCAAGTTGCAGGACGGCACTCGTCCACCCCGCCCGGTCCTTGCCGGCGGTGCAGTGGAAGACAACCGGGCCGTCGGCGTCAATGACGGCGGTGATGACCTGTGCGAGTTGGGCCCTCATACCCTCGTCGGTGACGAAGTTGCGGTTGAGGTCGCCGAGCATCGTCGCTGCGTCGTCGGGAGAATCGACCGAGAATTCCTCGGTAGGATTCGCTGCGGTGCTGCCTCCCCCCACGATGTCGATGTGAACGTAGTCTGCCCCGGCGGGAACACGGTCAGGATGTTCCTCGATCTCACTGTCGGTGCGCAGGTCGATCACGGTGGAGATCCCGAGATCCTCCACGGTGTCGAGGTCCGCGTCAGTGATGTCCAGGGCATTCGACCGGTAGACCGACTCAGGTTTCAGGTGACCGCCTGTCGCGGCGTAGGCCCGGTCGACGCCGGCCACGTCCCGGAAGTTGTCGGCCGAGGACAACCGTGGCGTGTCGAGGCCTACGACCTGTATCTGCTCCGAATACTCCGCAGCGTCGGGCACACTTTCGGCGGCGTCCGCGAGGCACCCCACGAGCAACAACGACGTGGCGAGGAATCCGGCCGCCGCGGGGACGACGAGCAGACGACGCCCGGGGTGGGTCGGGAGCGGGCGGGAGGGACGTGAGTTCATGGGGCCTTCAGTCGGTCACGGAGAGTTGTCGGTGGTCACCGCCGATGATGTCGTGCTTGAATGGCCACAAGGTGGACGGACGACAGCGCCCACGCATCCTGACCGTGAACGTTTGCCCGTAGGTATGTATCAGGTATGGAGGCCGACCCATGACCGACGATCAGCTCGAACTACTCCACCTCGACGAGGCCGACCACGTCCTGTGCGTCGTCGCGCACCCGGACGACCTGGAGTACGGCGTCTCCGCCGCCGTCGCCGAGTGGACGGATGCCGGCGCGTCGGTGACCTACCTGCTGCTGACCTCCGGCGAGGCGGGCATCGACTCGATGTCCCCGGATGAGACCGGACCGGCACGCGCCGCCGAGCAGCGCAACGCCTGTTCCCAGGTCGGCGTGGACGACCTGCGCATCCTCGACTTCCCCGACGGGGTGCTGGAGTACTCGCTGGCCTTGCGCCGTGCGGTGGCCGCGGTGATCCGTGAGATCCGGCCCACCACGCTGGTCACGCTGGGGTGGGCCGAGGAGATGCCGTGGGGGCTGAACCAGGCCGACCACCGGGTGGCCGGGCTCGTGGCCCTGGATGCCGCGCGCGATGCGGGCAACCGCTGGGTCTTCCCCGACATCACCGGTGGCGACGGTGAGGTCCTTGAGCGCTGGCAGGCCGACCACCTGCTCGTCTTCGGGGCGTCGGCACCGACGCATGCGGTGGCGGTCTCCCCCGGCTCGGTCGAGCGCAGCATCGCTTCGCTGGAACAGCACAAGGTCTACCTGGCGGCACTGGAGGACCATCCCGCTCCGCGTGACCTCATCGGCGGCGTCACCTCGGAAGCCGGCGCCAGGGCCGGCGTGGATCACGCCGTGGCTTTCGGACGGTACGGGTTGTAGGTCCGCCCGGTTGTGCCGAGCGGCGACGGGGTCATTTCCTGCGTCGGATGGCGATGAGTCCGCTGAGTGCGAACGCGACGATCGCTCCTCCGAGCGCTGCGGCGACGAGCCCCACGGACAGCGGGAAAGCGAACTCCCATCCGAGGAAGCCCATGTCGACCTGGTCGGTGTTCTGGCCGATCAGGATGATCAGGGCGATCGCGACGACGACGATGACCGCCGTCGTGACGATCAGTCCGACGGACGACCGTCGTTCCTTCACGTTGTCAGGCGCGGTGTTGTCCTCGTTCATGATGAAGGCCCTTCGGTAGTTGGAGTGGGTACTCCAGAAGCATAGACGAAACACGCCCATTCCGCTCGCCTGGCTAGCAACATGGTGTGGCTGCACTCGGAGGTTCAGACCCCGATGCCACAGCCGCGCCTCGTGGGTGACGTTCCCTAGCTGCCTGCCTGCAGGAACGTCAGCAACTAACGCCGGCGCGCCAGCGACGGCAGGTCGATCCCGCGCAGCCGGGCGAACTCCGCGGTCTCCCCGGTGACCAGGACGTCCGTCGAGGTCAGCGAGGGCACGTCCGGTGCCCCGAGCAGCGTCATCAGGGTACGTACCTGGTCAGTCCACGCATCCAGCTCCTCGACCAGCGCGTCCGGCCCGTCGGTGAGCAGCACGTGCAGGAAGTGCCCGCTGACGCCCACGGCACGCGCGCCGAGCGCCAGGGCGCGCACCACGTCCAGCGGGGTGCGCACACCGCCGGACGCCAGGACGTGCACCGTCGGTGCGCCGCCGGGGCCGTGCACCGTGTCCAGCAGGCACTCCGGGGTGCTCTGCCCCCACCCCGACAGGTAGGTGTACTCCTGGCGCGAGCGCCGGTGGTTCTCGATGTCGATGAAGTTCGTGCCGCCGCGCCCGCTGACGTCCACGGTGGTGACGCCACGGGCGGCCAGCTCCGCCACGCTGTCGGCGCTGAGCCCGAAGCCGACCTCCTTGACCACCACCGGCACGTCCACCGCCTCCACGATCTCGGCGATCCGGTCGAGCCAGTGCCGGAAGTCCCGGTCACCCTCGGGCATCACCAGCTCCTGGGCAGGGTTGACGTGGACCTGCAGGGCGTTGGCGTCCAGCAGTTCCACCGCCCGGCGCGCCTGCTCCACCGTGGCCTCCGGGCTCACGTTGGCGAAGAGGAAGGACTGCGGGGCGCTCTCGCGCACGATGCGGAACGTCGGCTCCAACGCCGGGTCGCGCAGGGCCGCGCTGACCGAACCGCTGGCCATCGCCACCCCGGCGGTGGACGCCGCGCGCGCGAGGTCGGCGTTGATGCGTCCGGTCTTCTCGCTGCCGCCGGTCATGGCGTTGATGTAGAAGGGCACCTCCCACCGGGCCCCGGCGACGGTGGTGGAGGTGTCCACCCCGTCGCGGGCCAGACCGTTGAAGGTGTGGTGTATGAACCGCACGTCGTGGAATCCACCGGCGGCACGGTTCTTCGTGTTCAGTTCCTCGGCCAGCTGGACGTGGTCGTCCTTGCGGTTGCTGCTCATGCGCTCGTTCCCGTCATTCCGTGAGCCCGTCGGGCTGGTGTTCGTGCAGGTTGAGTAGTCGGATGTCCGACCGCTCCCAGGCGGCGAGCAACCCGTCCAAATCCGAGGTGCCGCTCTGACTGTCGATGAGCACGATACCGCAGTCACCGCCGCCGGCCCCCGAGGTCTTCGCCGCCCCGCCGCAGGCCTCGGCGATCTCGATCAGCCGACGCAACGTGGGGGTCTCGATGGTGGTGCCGGTGTGCTCCCCGAGCTCGCGCAGGAGCTCCCGGTTACGGCGGATCCCGGCACGGATACCGTCGGCGTCGTCGTTGCCGAGGGCCTCGACCAGCGCTGTCACGCAGCGTCTGCTCTCGGCGAGGAAGCGCGGGTAGTCCAGCTGCGCTGCTCCCCTGTCAGCGCCCCCACCCTGCTTGTGGGACTGCACGTCGCCGACCAGCCGGGAGGTCGACGCCGGTGACCCGGTCCAGCCGACCAGCAGGCGCAGCCGGTCCGGCGGGCACACGCGTTTCACGGACAGGCCCGGCCAGTCCATGGTGACCAGGTCGACCAGGGGACGGACGTCGCGTTCCTCGCGTGCCCACCCACGGTCGAAGGAGGTGTAGGCGATCCAGCCGCCGAACATGCTGGCGGCCACGTCACCGCCGGAGCCGGAGGACTGCACCGAGATGCTGGCCAGCAGGGCCAGTTTCAGCTGGGCCATCCGGGTGAGGTCCAGGCGGTAGTACTCGCACAGGGCCCGGACGGTGGCCACGGTGACCGCGGCGGACGAGCCGAGGCCGAACTTGCGGCCGGAGTCGTCGTCGAGCTCGCTGGTGATGTCTATGTCGAAGACCTCCAGCGGGGTGCCCATCGCCACGGCGGCCTCCTCGACGATGCCCGCGGCGCCGAGCACGAAGTCGAAGGGCGCCTGGTCGGGTTCCACGATCATGCCCCGCTCCCCACGGTGCCACTCCAGGCGGCTCTGGGTCGACAGGTCGGAGGTGATGTGGCCGGTGCCGGAGCCCGGGGTGACCCGCACGGTCACGTAGCGGTCCACGGCCACGAGGATCGCGGGGAAACCGGTCTCGACCACGGCGTACTCACCGGCGATGTAGAGCTTGCCGGGGGCCCGGACCTCCACCGCACGCGGCGCCGTCACGACTGCACCTCCTCTGCGTCGACCTGGATGCCCGGCCCGGCGTGGGTGACCACGGTGCGCAGCCCCGGCACCTTCCCCACCAGTGCCTCGCGCAGGTGGGCGTCCAGCGCCTCGGCCTTGTCGGCGCTGGTGAGGACCTTGACGTTGGGGCCGGCGTCCATCGTCGCCCAGGCGGGCAGCCCGGCGGCGCGGGCGTCCTGCACCGCCTGCAGTGCGGCGCGGCTGCCGGGCCCGAGGTAGTCGACCGGCGGGACGGCCCCGCGCATCGTGGCGTGCATGCCCAGCGCGTTGGCCTCGGCGGCCTCCCCGAGCCGGGCGAGGTCGCCGGCGGCTATGGCGTCCAACGCCTCCGCCAGGTGCCCGGCGTGCGCCTCGACCCAACCGGCGTAGTCCGGGGAAGTCTCCACGGTGCGGCGCATCGCCTCGCGGCTGGAGACCGCCTTCGGGCCGTCGTCGATGACGAGCACCACGATCGCCAGGTCAGCGGCCATCTCCCCGCCCGGCACGGGGGCCGCGTAGGACGTCGCGTCGTCGTGGCCGGCATTCCACATCGCCAGCCCGCCGAAGACCGAGCGCGACGCCGAACCGGACCCGCGCCGCGCCAGCCGCGACAGGTCCCGCTCGTCGAGCTGCAGCCCGGCGGCGGTGGAGGCAGCCCCGGCCAGGGCGGCGAAACCGGAGGCCGAGCTCGCCAGCCCGGCGGCGGTGGGCACGGTGTTCACCGAGGTCACCACCGCGGCGTCCGACACACCGGAGCGCTCGCGCACCAGGTCGAGGAAGGCGGTGATGCGTTCCATCGCCCGCCCGGTGACGGGCGTCCCGTCCAGTGTCGCGGCGTCCTGAGTTACCGCGCCGAACTCCACGGTCGTGGTCGTGTACAGCTCGTCGAGGGTCAGCGACAGGCTCGGCGTACGCGGGATGATCAGTTCCTCGTCCGCCTTGCCCCAGTACTTGATCAGCGCGATGTTGGCGTGCGCCGTCGCTGTAGCTCTTCCTGGGGCTCTTCTCGGGGCCGTCATGCTTCCTCCTGCAGGTGTGGTGCGTGGATCCAGGTGTCGGACGCCCCGGCGTCCGTGAGTGCCCCGGCGATCGCCGCGGCGTCCCCGGCGGTGCGGGCCAGCGCGATGACGCAGCCGCCGCGTCCCCCGCCGGTGAGTTTCGCGCCGACCGCGCCGGCGGCGCGCGCCGCGGCGGTCAGCGCGTCCAACCGGTCGTCGCTCACGCCGAGGTCGGCGAGCAGATGTTGGGCGGCGTCCATCCGGTCGCCGAGCGCGTCGACGTCGCCGGCGCGCAGGTCGGCGACCGCACCGTCGGCGATCTCGCCCAGCTCGTCCAGCAGCGGCCCGACGCCCTGCGGATCGGCGTCGTACCTGCGCCGCAGGTCACCGACGGTCTCCCGCGTCCGGCCGGTCACCCCGGAGTCCGCGATGACGATCCAGGCCGCCAGGTCCATCTCGAAGGTCGAACCGACGCCGTCGCGGAAGTACACCGGCCCGGGTGCTGCGGTGGTCAGCGCGTCCAGTCCGGACGGACGCCCGTGCGCGATGCGCTCGGCCTCCTGCGTCAGCTCGAAGAGCTCGAGGGGGGACGCCGCGACGTCGGCAGCGTCCAGCACCGCGCGCACCACCGCGCCCGCGGCGGCGGCCGAGGACCCCAGCCCGCGCTCCGGCGGGAAGTCCGCCTGCGTGCTGACGTGCAGACCGGTAGTGGGGCGTCCGGCGAAGGCGCACGCGACGTCCAGGGCCTTGACCACCGACGCCAGACGCTCCGGGGCGCCGTCCACCGGACCGTCGTAGTCCAGGCAGGTCAGCCGTGCGGGCCCCTCGACCGGCTCGACCGTGGCGTTCATGTGCAGGCTGTGCAGGGGCACGGCCACCGCCGGGTGCCCGTAGACCACGGAATGCTCGCCGAGGAGGATGACCTTCGCCACCGTCCGGCCGTGCCCGGTATGGGATTCGGCATGGGGTTCGGGTGAAGACTGCACAGCGTCCTTTCGTGTCACAGCAGGTTCTGCACGATCCAGGGGGACGCGAACAGGGTCATGAACTGCACGCCGTAGCCTACGCCCAACTTGTTGAGCGTCCCGCAGGTGACCCCGACCAGCAGCACACCGAAGATGTTCGCCACCCCGGCGTCCAGGTAGGCCAGCAGCAGGATGAACCCGATGAACAGTCCCAGCACCGCCTCGTGCGGGATGTAGCGCATCACCACGTAGGTGATCCGGTAGGAGTAGCGCACCGCGATGACGTACGTCAGCCCCAGGGCCAGCACCGCGCCGAGCACCACGGCCACGATGAACGTCGGTGTGTTCAGCATGTGGTGCAGGTTGTTGTCCAGCGTCAGCGCCGGCGGGGCGTTGAACAGGGCCTGCGCCGGGCCGATCGCCACCGGCGACAACGGGATGCCGATCGCCAGCAGCGGGATGATCGTGCCGGAGAGGTAGCTGGCGTGCGCCACGCCGTTCATGCCGGCCACCGCCCGGTTCGCCCGGGTGGTGCGGTCCCCGGAGCGTCTAGCCGCGCCCTCCCCGAGCAGGAACGTGAGCCCGACGGGGCTGAGGAAGAACAACGGGGTGGAGACCAGCGACCACAGGCCGGTGCGGGCGGTCTCGTCGCGGGTGAGGATCCTGTTGGGTTTCAGCGACTGGCCGCGCAGGCTCTTGCGCGAGATGTCCACCTGTGTGGCGGGCCGGCCCGGCAGGTTCTCCCGGTGGCTCCGGTTGAGCAGCCCCAGCACCGAGACCAGCAGGGGGCCGATGGTGATGCCCAGGAAAAAGGAGACCGAGATGTTGCCGTCCTCCGGGATAACCCCCTGGTCCCGGTAGAGCGAGAGAAGCCCCTGGAACAGCAGGGACATCGGGATGATCGAGATCAGCGACAGCAGCCGGTTCGCGCCGAGCAGGGCGAGCAGCACCGCGCCGCCGACGAAGAGCAGGTTGCCGTACTCGCGCAGAGTGTCGGCGTAGGGGGCGATGGCGGTGGCGATGGCAAGGCTGACCGGGATGGCGATGATCGTGCCGATCGCGCTGCCCGCGGCCATCTTCTTGATCGTCTCCGCCGCCCTGCCCTGGGACTTGAGGTAGAGCGAGTGCTCCATCATCGGTGCCGAGAGCACCCCTCCGGGCAGACCGACCAGGGCGGTGGGTATGGCGTTGGTGAGGTTGAGCGTGACGATCGCGGCGATGAAGAAGGTCAGCAGCACCGCCGGGTCCACGCCGGCCAGCGCCAGGGCGAGGGTGACCGGCACGAGCACGCTGGTCTCGTCGGTGCCGGGGATGAAGCCGATGAAGGTGTAGAGCAGGATCGCCGCGATGGCGGCGAGCAGCATGGGGAGCATCAGGGTCGCGTCCATCAGGTCGGGTCACCTGCCTGGGTTTCTGCGCCTGCTCCGTCGGTCCCCTCGGTGATGCGCACGACGCGTTTCGGCGTGAACAGCGCCACGCAGACCGCGAAGCCGACGACGGCGCCGCCGAGGCCCCAGAAGAACTCGCTGGACGACAGCAGCGTGGCGACCAGCAGCGCGAGGGCGGTGGTGACCCCGCAGATAACCAGTGACCAGGTCAGGTCGCGGGTGGAGACGAGGTCGTTCCACACCTCGATGTAGTCGTCCCGCTCCCCGGGGTCGGCATCAGTGTTAGGCATGCCTACAAACCTTACGTTGTGGGTGCTGCGTGGCGCATTACCGCCCGGACGGTGCCGGCACGAGCCGTGCACGACATACGGTCCCCGACGAACCCCGTTGATCTAGAAATCCCCTCGCAGCCTCTCTACCCGTTGTCCAGTAGCGTCCGCGATCAACTCGAAGTCCTTGTCGACATGCAGCACGGTATAGCCTTTCAACTCGGCCACCGCAGCGATCATGAAATCCGGGACCTTCACTGCACGGTGATGCCCACGGCCGGCGAGGAGCCCCTGGACCGCTACCGCCCGCTTTTCAATCCCCGGGGTCATCGGCTCGGGAATCAGCATCGATACTGGCGGCATCGCCGTGATCGTGTGCCAGTCTTCCCCGGAGCGAGCCGAGTACCCGAGTTCAAGCACCGTCACGGTCGCGGCGCCAACCAGTCCCCGTTCGATGCGGCGAAGCCACACGTCGGCATCATCCGACACCCCGAGCCGGGCGTAGGCAGACTTGTCGATCAACCACCGCTCGCTCACCCCCATGCCCGAGCCATGACCTCGTCATCGAGAATATCCTCCACCAGGTCTGCGGCACGGTTCAGGTCTTCTCTCGTCAGCGGTCCGGATTCTGCTGCGGCAGCCTGCTGCGCAATCCTCCGAGCTTCCTGGCGAAGGAATTCGCTACGCGACACCCCGAGCCGCGCGGCCTGACGATCGATCGCCCGAATGTCATCGTCGTCGACGTTCCGAATCAACAGGTCACTCATCACCGCCACCTCCTACTATCATGTGATATCACGACTATATCGCGCTCACCTACTGTCCGCTACCCATCCGTCGATGGGTCTTGTGGATCCCTGCCAGATGGTGGAGCCGGAGGGAACAGCGGCTGACACGCCCATGGCAAACTGTCGCCTATGACGGACGAGCAGAACGACAAGCCCCAGAAGTCAGCGTTCAAGGACTACCTGTCACCGGAGCTCGTCACGGGCATCGGGGCCGCCTTCGCCGCGGCATCCCCCACCTTCGACCGCGCGGCCTTCGAGAACCTGGCGCTCTCGGGCCTTGCTGACCTGGAGCTCAAGGCGCGGAGCGCGCAGATCGCCGCCGCGCTCGCGGCGACGCTGCCGGCGTCCGGCGACGACAAAGACAACGCGCAGGACGCCGAGGGCGCCGCAGACGTCGTCCGCCGCGTCCTGCGCGCCGGCGGCCAGGACGGCACCGCGACGGCGTTGCCGGAATGGGCGGGGATGCCGGTGAACGACTACGTCGCCGTGGCGATGGCGGACCGGCCGGACGTGGCCCTGCCGCTGCTGGCCGACCTCACCTCGCACCACACCGCGGAGTTCGCGATCCGCCCGTTCATCCTGAACCACTACGAGACCACCATGGCGCACCTACGCACCTGGGTCGACAGCCCGGACGAGCACGTCCGACGCCTGGTCTCGGAGGGGACACGCCCGCGTCTGCCCTGGTCGGGGCGTCTCCCCCGCTTCATCGCCGACCCGTCCGACGCGCTGGAGCTGCTGGAGGGCCTGGTCAACGACGGCTCCCTATACGTCCGGCGCTCGGTGGCCAACCACCTCAACGACATCGCCAAGGACCATCCTGAGCTCGCGTTGGAGACGGCCCGCCGGTGGGCGGAGGCGTCGACCCAGGGCGACTTCGTGGTGCGGCACAGCCTGCGCACACTGATCAAACGCGGCGATCCGCGCGCCCTGGCGATCCTCGGTTTCGACCCGGATGCCCCGGTCGAGCTCCTGGAGCTGTCCTGCTCCCCGTCGACGATCGCCATCGGCGAGGCGACGACGTTGTCCTTCACCCTGCGTGCGGACGCCGCGACGGCGCCGACACGGGCGGCCGTGGACTACGTGGTGCACTACCAGGGGGCGCGCGGGCCGAAGGCGGGCAAGGTGTTCAAGTTGACCGTGCGCGACCTCCCGCCGGGTCAGGCCGTGCAGTTCAGCCGCCGGCACGCCTTCGCCCACGTGTCGATCCGCACGATCCACCCCGGTCCGCACCGTATCGAGGTGCAGGTCAACGGGCGGGTACTCGGCGGGACGACCGTCCACGTCCACCCCTGACAAGAACCCGGACAAGAACACGGAGCAACACATGAGATTCATCAACGCCAGCGAGTTCACCGCCGAGCGCCCGTGGGGCGCCCTCGACCTCGGGGTGTTCGAGACCGCGACCGCCAGGCTGCACTGGACCGACGAACCGTACAAGTGGCACGTCAACGACGGCCCGGAGATCTTCGTCGTCCTCGACGGTGCGGTGGACATGCACTACACCGTGGACGGTGAGGAGCGTGTCGAGCACCTCACCCCGGGTTCGCTGTGCTGTGTCGAGGTCGGCGACGCCCATGTCGCCCACCCCGCCCCGGAGGCCCGGATCCTCGTCGTCGAGCGCGAGGGAAGTGACTGACCTCCAATTTAACCGGCGATGTTGTGCAGAACACTTTCCATCGGGTAAGTTTTAGTCGTAAAGCGAACGAGAGTTCGCACAGTGAACACTCGCTCGCGACCGACGTTGAGACCCGAGGACCATGCATGAGTGGACAGATCCCAACACGACCGAGACCAGGAACCACCCGTAGGGCAGGACGCGCCGTCGCCGCACTCACCCTGGTCGGTGCCCTCGCACTGACCTCCTGCGGCACCGACGAGGAGTCGGAGGGCTCCTCGTCCGGCGGTGCACCCCTGAACCTGGTCGTCCCCTTCGACCCGGGCGGCTCCGCCGACGGCACCGCCCGCCAGCTCGCCATCTACGCCCAGCAGACCTGCGGACGCGACGTGATCATCCGCAACGAGTCCGGCGGTTCCGGCACGGTCGGCTTCCAGTCCGTCGCCTCCTCCGCCCCGGACGGCAACACCATCGGTGTGGCGACCATCGAACTCTCGATCCTTCCCCACCTCGGGGTGTCCGAGATCGGGCCGGACGACGTCCGCGGCATCATGCAGTACAGCGAACAGCCCGTCGCCTACGGTGTGCCGCCGGACTCCGACATCGAGGACGTCGACGAACTGCTGACCACCGACGAGGACGTCACGATGGCCAGCTCCGGCACCGGTTCGATCTACCACATGGGCTTCGCCGGGCTCGCCCAGGCGGCCGAGCAACCCAACATCCGCAACGTCCCCTACGGCGGCGCCGCCGGCGCCCTGCAGGCGGTCATGGGGCACGAGACCCGCGCCGTCGCCGTCGGCGCCGCGGAGATCGCGCCCTACGTCGAGTCGAACCAGCTACGTGCCCTGGCGATCGCCGGCGACAAGCGCCTCGACGACCTGCTTCCCGGCGTCCCCACCGTGGAGGAGGCCGGCGTGGACTGGACGAGCTACGCCATCCTCGGCCTGTTCGCCCCGTCCGGCACCCCGGACGAGGACGTCGAGGAACTCAACAGGTGCTTCAACGAGGCGCGCCAGAGCGAGGGCTTCGCCAACTACATGGACAACCTGGGCTTCACCCAGGAGTACAAGGACGCAGCCGGCTTCGACGATTTCCTCTCTGAGGAATACGACCGCTACGAGACCGTCGTCTCCGATGCAGGACTGGGAGCGGAATGATGACCGACACACAGACACAACCCCAGACACAAGCGCAGGGCTCACTCCTGGGTGACCGCATCATCGCGGTGATCATCCTGCTGCTCGGCGTCGCCCTGCTCGTCCTGGCCGCCGGCTTCCCTGAACCGGGGCAGCCGGAGGACCCGGGCACCGCCGCACTCCCCCGCCTCATCGGCTTCGCCCTCGCCGGACTCGGTGTGCTCCTGCTGTTCAACGCGGAGAAGAACACCTTCCTGCCGGAGAAGGGCGCCCGGCTGCGCACGGTGCTCATCGTGGTCGCCGGCATCGCCTACACCTACGCGATGACACCGCTGGGCTTCATGCTCTCCACCCTGGTCTTCATGGTCGTCGGCCTGCTGATCATGGGTATCCGTAGCCCGCTGCGACTGGTGCTCGTGCCGGTCGCCGTCGCCGTCGTCGTCGTCTACTACCTGTTCACCGCCGCCCTGGGTGTCTACCTGCCCGACGGCATCATCGAGGGGATCATGCCATGAGTAACTGGATAGAAGGTTTCGGCGCCATCGCCGACGTGCAGGTCCTGTTCATGCTCGTCCTGGGTGTGCTCATCGGCGTGGTCGTCGGTGCACTACCCGGCATCTCGGCGACGGTCGGAGTGGCGCTGCTGCTCCCTTTCACCTTCGCCTTCGAACCACTGGCCGGAATGATGCTGCTGCTCGGCATCTACGGCGGAGCCGTCTACGCCGGCTCCATCCCCGCCATCCTGATCAGGACGCCGGGGACGCCAGCCTCCGCCGCGTCCGTCGCCGACGGGCACGCCATGACCCTGGCGGGCAAGGGCGTGCAGGCCCTGAAGATCTCCGTGCTGGCGTCCTGCATCGGCGGTTTCGTCGGCGTGCTGCTGCTCGCGTTCTTCTCCCCGGTGATCGCGAACTTCGCCCTGGGCTTCGGTTCCTCGGCGAACTTCATGCTCGCCCTGTTCGCCCTGACGATCATCGCCTCGATCTCCGAGGGACGCATGGTCAAGGGCCTCATCGCCGGTTTCCTGGGCCTGGGCATCGCCATGATCGGCCTGGACACCATCCAGGGCTTCCCCCGCCTGACCTTCGGCAACGCCGACCTGATCTCCGGTATCTCCTTCATCCCGCTGATGATCGGCCTGTTCGCCGTCTCCGAGGCCTTCCTGCAGGTCGAGCGGGTCACGAAGCTGAACCTGAAGATGAAGCCGGAGAAGTTCCGTGCCACACCGTCCTGGTTCCGCAAACTGGCACCGTCCAGCCTCCTGGGCTCCGCCATCGGCTTCATCATCGGCATCATCCCCGGCGTCGGCGGCGACATCAGCTCCTTCGTTGCCTACAACGAGTCCAAGCGTGCGGCGAAGGACAAGTCACAGTACGGCAAGGGCGACCCGCGGGGCATCGCCGCCGCGGAGTCGTCGAAGAACGCGGGCACCGCCGGTGCGATGGTGCCCACCCTGACCCTGGGCATCCCGGGCGACGTGACCTCCGCCGTGCTCATCGGTGCGCTGACCGTGCACGGCCTGCAGCCCGGCCCGACCCTGTTCACCGGCAGCCCGGACCTGATCTACGGCCTGTTCATCGGCTTCGCACTGGTGTACCTGGTGCTGCTGGTCCTGGGCTGGTTCGGCACGAGCTTCTGGGTGAAGCTCATCGAGTCCGTCCCGCCGCGCCTGCTGTGGCCGTCGGTGATCGTGCTCGCCGTCGTCGGCTCCTACGCCATGCGCTCCAGCGTCTTCGACGTGCTGGTGATGTTCCTCGCCGCGATCCTCGGCTACATCATGGTCAAGGGCGGCTACCCGCTGGCCCCGCTGATCATCGGCGTGATCCTCGGCCCCATCGCCGAGAGCGGCTTCCGCCGTGCGATGATCATCAACAACGGCAGCTTCACCTGGATGCTCGAGCCCATCCCACTGGTTCTCGGTATCCTGACCATCGCCTCCATCGCCTTCGCCATCTGGCAGGCCGTGCGCCGCCCCAAGCTCATCGAGCAGGCCGGCCTGGCCGACGGCGGCACCGGAAGCGCCGAGGACGAGGCAGAGGCTCAGGCAGAGGCCGCCGAGAACGACACAACCTCGGCTACCGCCACCGCCTCACCCATTTCACCCACCTCACCGACCGATCCCCAGGAAGGCCCCCGATGAGCAAGAAGATCATCCTGACCGGCGTGGACTCCAGTCAGACCGCGCTCAACGCGGCGATGCGCGCCGCGGAACTCGCCGAGGGCACCGGGGCCGAGCTCCACGTGTTCTCCGCCTTCAGCACCAGCACGGCCGACACCCTGCAGTCGTTCAAGACCCGGGACCTCGGACTGTCGACCTCGGTCGCCTACCAGCGGCTGAGTGAGGGGCAGGCCCGGGCCGCCGGACAGGTGGCCGAGGCTGTCGCCGACGTGCTGCGAGAGGCGCACCCCGGGCTCACCGTCGAGGCGTCAGCCCAGGAGGGCACGCCGGCGGCGGTGCTCGTGCGCCAGGCCGAACTGCTCGACGCCGAGACAATCGTGGTCGGCAACAAGCACGTTCAGGGGTTCTCCCGGGTGTTGGGCAGTGTGGCGCGCAAGGTCGCCGCCGAGGCACCGTGCGACCTGTTCATCGTGCACACCACGCACTGAGGCTCGTACCGGGACACGCACTGTTCCGACGCAGACTACACTGACGAAAGTATCCGTCCTTCCCTCGAAAGGTGCACCATGACCAAGACGATCGTGACCGGTGTCGACTCCAGCCAGACGGCCCTCGCCGCCGCCGACAAGGCGGCCGAGCTGGCCGCCGGCACCGGTGCGGAGCTGCACGTGCTCTCCGCGTTCAGCATCAGCGGCACGGTCACCCTGGAGGCCGCCCGGGCGAACAACCCGAGCGCCGGGACGCAGGCCGCCTACCGTCGGCTCACGGAGAGTTACTCGCACGCCGCGCAGGAGGTCGCCGACTCCGTGTCGGACGTCCTGCGCGAGAAGTACCCCTCCATCACCGTGCACGCCGCCGCGGTGGAGGGTACCCCGGCCGAGGCCCTGCTGAAGAAGGCCGATGAGCTGGACGCTGACACCATCGTGGTGGGCAACAAGCACGTCCAGGGCTTCTCCCGGATCCTGGGCAGCATCGCGCGCAAGGTCGCCGCGGAGTCGCCCTGCGACCTCTACATCGTCAACACCACGCAGCAGTAGGCCACCGACCCCCCCCGGTAGCGTGCCGGAGTCGTCCCTTCCTTGGCACGCGAGGGCCCTATCCTGCACGCGACGCGGGGTGCCTCTCACCCCACCAACCCCACCTTCGGCTTAGCCCAGGAGCGCCCGCGGGTGTCCTTGAGGATGTCGTACTCCACGTCCACGTGCGGTTCGATCGCGCTGTACTTGTCGTTCGGCGCGCCGATGACCAACTGGAAGCCGAGGCCCCGCCAGGCACCGATGGCACGTTCGGTGAAGTGTGCGTCCGCCTTGATCAGCGCCTCGTCGAGGAACACCGGCGCGTAGCGGGGACGCGCCGCGTCGGCGTCGCCGAGCTGGTAACGCAGTGCCGCACCGACGATGAAGGCGATGAGCTCCTGGGACTCGCCACCGGACTTCTCGCCGATGTGGTCGTAGAGGGCGGCGTGCTCCTTGGTCCCGGCGTGGATCTTCTCCGCACTGACGCGCACGTGGTTGCGCACGTCCACCAGGTCGGCGAAGTCGGGCGCGGTGCGTCGGATCCGGTTGATCAGTCGCGCCATGCGCTCGTAGGCCTGCTCACGTTCGCCGTCGTTGCCGGCCTCGGCGATGAGGGTGCGCACGTCGCGCAGGTCCTTGCGGAAGCGGCGGCGCACCTCGGACTGGTTCTCCCGCGGGGAGATCTGCAGCCGGTGGTCGTCGTCGTAGAACGGCAGGTCCTCCATGATCCGGTTGATCGGTTCGATGCGCTCGCGGATCTCGCGCAGCGAGCGTCCCAGCGTGGAGTCCAGGTTGGTCAGGTCGTTGCCGGAGAGGGTGAGCAGGCTGTCGCGCCACTCGGCCTCGAGTTCGTGCAGCCCGCTGGTCTCCAGGTCGACCAGGATGCGTTCGAAGTCCTTCAGGGAGGTGTCGGGGTCGGCGCGCAGCGTGGGGTTAGGCCAGGCGTCGAGGAAGGTCTCCATGGTCCGGCGCAGCGCCTCGCGTTGCTCGGCGACGGTGTTCTGCGCGGCGGCCCGGTCGTCCTCCAGGCGCCTGGAGGCGGTGTCCAGCGCGGCGTCGAACCTGGCCAGACGCTTGGCGGTCGCCGCAGAACCGGCGCCGGCGTCTGCGGCCTCCGGCGGGTCGAAGCGTTCGTTGAGGTAGGACGCCTGGGCGTCGTCGAGTTCCCGGCCGGCGCTCTCCGCCTCGTCGAGTGCCTCCTGGGCGGCGTCGACCTCGTCGACGGTGTCGGCCCACTGCGCGGCCAGGCGTTCCTGCTCGCCCTTGGCGCGTCCGGTGGACTCCTGCAGGCGGGTGACGGTGACCTTCAGCTCGGCGATCTGCCGCTGCAGGTCGGCGATCTCGGGGTTGCCGTCGGTGATCTCGTCGATGATGCCGGACCAGCGGGCACGTTCGGCCTCCACGCTGGCGACGTCGATCTCCTCCCAGGTCAGGTCGGTGACGCGGGAGTAGGCGGCGTGCCGGGCGTCCAGGGCGTCGAGGTCGGCGCCGGCGGCACGTTCGGCGTCCTCCGCCTCGCGGACCTGTGTGCGCAACGCACCGATGGTCTCCTCGAGTTCGCCGAGGCGCCGGTGGCTGGAGAAGCCCAGCACGTTGCGTCCGCCGTGCCCGCCGTGGGCTCCGCGGTCGCCCTGGGAGACCTGCCCGGTGATGGTGAGCGCGGGCTGACGTTCGGAGAGTTCGTCGGCGGAGTCGGCGCAGTGGAAGCCGAACTGGCGTTCCAGGCGGTCCTGCAGCCAGCCGGTGAAGGCGGTCTCGCGGTAGTCCAGGCGTCCGGGCAGGCGCTGCGGGTCCAGGCCGTCGCGCTGCTCGAAGCCGGTGTGCACGCCCTCGTAGCGCAGCCGCACGTCGGTGCGCACGGTCTCCACGGCCCGGCGGAAGCGGGGCAGGTCGTCGGCGTCGATGAGCATGGTGGTGGCGAAGCCGCCGAGAGCCAGGTTGAACGCCTCGCGCCAGGGCTCGTACTCGGTGGCCACGTCCACCAGCTCGCCGACGAAGGGCAGGTCGTCGATGCTCAGGTCGGCGGCGTCGGCCAGCAGCCGGCGGGCGACGTGCAGGCGCTCGGGGATGTTGTCGCGACGCTGCTGCGTCCAGCGGTGCTCGGTCTCGACCTCGGCGAGCCGCCGGCACAGGTCCTTGAGCTGCGCGCGCGACTCCGCGTAGGCGTCGCGGGAGGACGTCTTGGCGTCGCGGTCGGCGAGCGCGGCGCGCGCCCGCTCGGCCAGCGCGGCGAAGTCGTCGCCGGTGGCCACGTCGAGGTCCAGGCAGGCGGTGTTCTCCTCGAAACGTTCCCGGTTCTGCCGCACCGCGGTCAGCCGCCGGTCGACCTGGGTGAGTTCGCGTTCGGCGGTGTCCAGGCGGTCGCCGCCGGAGTGGCGCAGGACGTCCACCAGGCCGTCGCGCTCGGCCTCGGCCGCCTCGGCGGACGCCACCTGCGCGCGCACCTCGGCGTCCGCGGCCTGCTTGCGGGTGCGCACCTCGGTCTCCGCCTCGTGCAGCAGGTCGAGACGACGGGAGGTGCGCCACAACGACGCCAGGGAGGACGCGTCGGCGAAGCGTCCGAGCTCGTCGAGCAGGCGCAGCCGCTCGGCGGACTCCTCGATCCTCGCCCGGATGCCGCGGACGGGTTGCAGCACCCGGACCTGCTTCTGGGCGGTAACCATCCGGGTGCGGGTGCTCTCCAGCTCGTCGAAGTGGGCGACCACGGCGTCGGCGGTGGCCATCGTCTCCGGCTCCTCGAGAACCATGCGCTTGTACAGCTCGTCGACGGTGGTGATCTGCTGACCTGCCTGGATCCGGGCGAGCAGGCTCATCGCCTTGGCCCCCGCACCCGCCGCACCGATGCCCAGCACCGAGTGCACGCGCGCCAGGAACTCCCGGTCGGTGGCCATGGTCTCCAGACCCACGGCCCGCACCGCGGCGTCCGACAGCCGTCGCTCGGCCGCCTGCTCCAGCACGGCCGGGTCGAACTCGCCCTCGGCCACACCGCGCACCTTCACCGTGTCGTCCAGCACGCGGGCGGACGCCGGGATGTACCAGGCGCGCACCGCGGTGAACCGGGAGCCGTCGTGGTCGGTCCAGGTCATCGACACCGCCGTCCACGTGTCGCAGCCGTCACCGCGCAGCACGGTGACCTGCGTGCCGTCGTCGGTGCGCGACTCGTCGATCTTGCCGCGCCCGTAGGACAGGATGTTGCGCTGGTCCTCGCCGCGCGGCCGGCCGGTCACTCCCCCGTTGGACGCACCGTTGAACGGGGTGGTGTGCGGCATCATCAGCGCGATGTAGGCGTCCATCAGCGTGGACTTGCCGGAACCGGACCCGCCGCACAGCAGCGTGGCCTCCGGGGAGAACTTCACCCGGTGGGCGCCGTCGTAGCCGCCCCAGTTGACCAGGTGCAGCTCGTCGGCCAACCACTGCTGCCCGCGGGACTCAGCCGGCACCAGACCGAACAACGTGTCGAGCATCGTCACAGTTCCGTACCTCCGTCTTCCTGAACCTGTTTCTTCAGCCACTCGTCGAGCTCACGCAGCCGGTCGGCGCTGAGCACGATCTCCACCAGCGGGCTGATGCGGTAGCGGCCCTCGGTCTCCTCGTCGATCACACCCTCCTGGCGCAGGCGGCCGAGGGCGTTGCGGATGAGCTTCTGACGCCGCGCGACGTCCCCGTTGGCCTGCGTGAAGTAGGTCATCACGGTCTGCTCGACCTCCTCGACGTCCACCCGGGCGGCGAGTTCGCCGGCGGTGGACTCGCGCTGGTAGACGGTGCGCAGGTACACCAGCACCAGCGTCTCGGCACGGGTGTAGGCCTCATCGCGCAGCAGGATCGGCACGTCCAGCTCGTCGGAGCGGACCTGCTGCTTGTAGGCCACCCCGCGGTCGGAGTCGACGACCAGGCGCACGAACAGGTCGTGCAGCCGCGACTCGATGACCTGCTGGTTGTCCATCAGCACCTTCCAGTCCTCCCGGTTACGGTCGGCCTGCAGGAACCGGCGCTGCAGCAGACGCACCAGCACCCGGCGCACCTCCGGGTCCAGCACACCGCGGTCGCCGGCGAAGCACTCGTCCGGGTCCTGCTCCATCGGCACGGTGTCGATGAACGGCTCGTTCTCGGTCATTGCTCAGCTCCTCGGTCGGTGTCGACTGCTGTGTTTGCTGTGACGGCGCCGAAGGCGAAGCGCCGGACGGTGCCGTCGGGGCGCACGGTCTCCACCACGGAGACGTCCTCGCCGTCCTGCATGCCGTTGCGGTGCGCGATCTCCAGCAGGCCCAGCAGGTCGACGGGACGTCTGGCGTCCTGCGGGACCGCGGCGAAGGCGTCGGCGAGGTCGAAGCTGTCGCCGTCCAACCCGGCGACGTACTCCTCCAGCTCGCGGTAGTACGGCCCGCCCCAGGCGCGCGTGTCGGCGTGGAGGAACTCCACGTCCGACTCGTCCGACCGCAGCGGCTCCGGACCACCGGGCACCTCCAGGTCGTTGAGCGTCTGACGCAGATGCCCCAGGTGCGCGGTCGGGAAACTGCGCAGCGGCTCGACCTCGTCATGCCGGCGCGCCTGCGCCCCGGTCTGATGCATCCACGTCTGCAGCCCCGACATCACGGTGCGCAGCAGGTCGTCGACCTCCCGGTCACGCACCGGGTCGTGGGTCCGCACCTGCGCGGTGATCACGTGCGACGCCCGACGCTGCGCCGTGAGCACCTCCTGCACGCCCTGCTCCACACGCCGCGCGATCGCCAGCAGCTCCCGACGCTGCTCGGCACCCATGTGCCGGGAGAACGGCAACGCCATCAGCATGCTGAGCTGGTCGGTGAGGTGGTCGATGTGCTCCGGGTCGCCGATGAGGTTCAACGCCCCGGAGAACGCCCGGCCCTCCGGGGTGGCCTCCATGACGTGCTGGCCACGGTGCAGGTACTCGCGCAGGACCTCGCCGGTGGGCCGGACGTCCTGACGCAGGTCCGCGACCACGTCGCGCTGCATCGCGTTGATCGACTCCGCCACCCGGGCGAAGTCCGCCGGCAGCTCGCGGGACAGGTGTGCGACGTTCTCCGCCTCCTCGAGCAGCTGGTCGTCGTCGACGGGGTCGATCTCGCCGCGTTCGAGCCGTGCGATCTCCTCGTCGATCGAGGCACGTTCGGCCTGCAGCGTGGCGATGCGTTCCTGCGGGTCGGTCTCGGCGGCGTGGGCGAGCTGGTCCACGGCGTCCAGCAGGGTGCGCACACGCGAGCGCGACACCCGCGCACGTCCCAGGCCGCTGCGTCCGACGATCTCCAGGGCGCCGACGGCCTGCGCGGAGAGCCGGTAGACCTCCACGTCGTCCTCGATCTGCGGGACGAGCCAGCCGACGCGCACCCAGTAGCGGCAGATCTCCCGGCCGGTGCCGGACGGCAGGCCACGGGAGCCCCGGTCGACCCGGTCGTCCTCGTCGTAGCCGGCGGCACGCAGCTCGTCGACGACGTCCCCGACTTCCACGTGGGCGTCCGAGATCGCCACGGTGGGACGGTCCGGGGTGAAGATCAGCGACAACGCCGCGACGACGAACGGCGCGTACCTGCCGTGCAGCAGGTCAAGCGTCGGATTCCTGAAGGCCGCCGCCGTCCGCTGATAGGCCGCCTCTGCACGCATGATTACCATCGGGGAAGAGTGTAGCCCCCGGCTCGCGGGCCACAGAGTCGCCGGGGTCAGCGGTGGGTGGGCGCCGGGCGGGGTGGCGTGCCCCTCCTGCCACGATGTCACCTGAGTCATGCCCCGGGGCAGTTCCCGCCCTGAAAATGCCCCCAGGGCATGGCTCAGATGACATCGGCCCCACTGCACGACCGGCCCCACCACGGCTAACCTCGGCGCCATGGCCACAGTCATCCTGGTCCGCCACGGACGCAGCACCGCGAACACCGACGGCGTCCTCGCCGGACGCACCCCCGGCGTCCTCCTCGACGACACCGGGCACCACCAGGCCCACCGCACCGCCGCACGCCTCGCCGAGGTCCCCCTGGCCTCCGTCGTCGCCAGCCCACTGGAGCGCTGCCAACAGACCGCGAAAACCATCATCGACCAGCAGACAACGGCACCCGAGCTCATCACCGAGCACGGCATCGTCGAGTGCGACTACGGCGACTGGCAAGGTCGCTCACTCGCCGAACTCGGCAAGGAAGATCTGTGGAAGACGGTCATTGAGCAACCGTCCGCCGCGCAGTTCCCCGGCGGGGAATCGTTGACGGATATGCAGGAGCGTTCCGTCGCCGCGGTCCGGCGCCACGATGCCGCGATCGAGTCCGGACACGGACCCGGAGCGGTGTGGGCGGCGGTGAGCCACGGCGACATCATCAAGTCCGTCATCGCCGACGCCTACGGCATGCCCTTCGACCACTTCCAGCGTGTGCACGCCGACCCCGCGTCGGTGACGATCATCCGCTACACCGCGGCGATGCCGCACGTGCTGTGCGTGAACACCACCGACGGCGACCTGTCCTGGCTCGCGGCACTGGCCACGGCCGCCAGCAACACCGGCGACACCGAAGCACAGGTCGGCGGCGGCGCCGGCCACTCGCGCTGATCTCCGCGACCTATTTGATGCACCGGCACGTCCAAGGCTCCTACAATGGGCCCCATGCCCACCACCACACACGGATTCGACTGGCCGGACCGCTTCGTCGTCGGCACTGTGGGGATGCCCGGTGACCGGACGTTCTACCTGCAGGCCCGCGACCGTGGCACCACGGTCAGCGTCGCCCTGGAGAAGCAGCAGTCCGCCGCGCTGGCGGAGGGGATCGCCGAGCTGCTCGGCAAACTCCGCAGCCAGGACGGCAACCCCTTCAACGTCCCGGACGTCACCGACGAGCTGCTCGTCGACGATGATCCGCTGGACATGCCCGTCGACGAGGAGTTCCGGGTCGGGGTGCTCAGCCTGGGCTGGGACCCGAAGACCTCGCAGGTGGTGATCGAAGCCGCTCCCCCGCCGGAGCTGGACGCCGAGGAGCTCGAGGAGCTGCAGGCGTCGGTGGACGCCGATGAGCCGGTCGAGCTCGAGGTCGAGCCGGACGAGCTGCTGTCGGTGCGCATCCCGGTGGGTGCGGCGAAGGCGTTCGTGGACCGGACGTTGGCGATCGTGAACTCGGGGCGTCCGCTGTGCCCGCGCTGCGGTGAGCCGATGGACCCCGAGGGCCACGAGTGCGGCATCCCCGACGGGCTGTGACGTGAGCTCCGACGTCACCGGTACTCTCCCGCAGGGCGAGCTCGAACTGGAGGGGCGCATCGTCGCCGCGTCGAACGCCACCTTCCGTGGCACCGTCGACGGGACACTGGTGGTGTACAAGCCGCTGATCGGCGAGAAGCCGCTGTGGGACTTCCCGGACCGAACCCTGGCACGCCGGGAGGTGGCGTCCTACGTCCTGTCGGACGCCCTGGGTTTCGACGTGGTGCCGCGCACCTGGTTGCGCGACGGCCCGTTCGGCGAGGGCATGGTGCAGCTGTGGTGCGAGCCGGTCACCGACACCTCGCCGGTCGAACTGGTGGCCACGCCGGACGCCCCGCGGCTGGTCGCCGACGGCTGGCGTCACGTCCTCGACGGCGTCGACGAGGACGACGAGCCGGTGTCGTTGCTGCACGAGGACTCCCCCGCGTTGCGGCGCATGGCGCTCTTCGACGTGCTGGTCAACAACGCCGACCGCAAGATCGGCCACATCCTGCCCGCCGCCGGCGGGCACCTGTTCGGCGTGGACCACGGCCTGACCTTCCACACCGAGGACAAACTGCGCACGGTGCTGTGGGGTTGGGTCGGTGAGGACCTGCAGGACGCCGAACTCGCCGCGGTGCGCGCGGTGCGCGACGGCCTCACCAGCGACGTCACCGGCGGACTGGCCGAGCGGCTCGGCGAGCTGCTCAGCGTCGCGGAGGTCGCCGCCCTGGCCGGGCGGTGCGACCGGCTGCTCGCCGCGGGCCGGTTCCCCGCCCCGGGCGGCCACATGCCGGCGGTGCCGTGGCCGGTGTTCTGACTACTTCTTTCCCACGAGGCGTTCCACGGCGGGCCGGTTGAACTTCTCGGTGAAGTTCTGGATCAGCGGCCCGTTGAAGAACGCGGTCATCACGGTACCGAAGCCGACCTGGCCCTTGAACAGGATCGCCAGGACCACGATCAGCACGTCCTGCGGGACGCGGACCCAGGTGTAGGACAGCTTGGTGCGCTCCACGATCATCGGCGCGATCGCGTCGTAGGGGGCGGTTCCGACCCCGGCGCTCATGTAGGCGCTGGCGCCGAAGGCGAAGACCCCGATGCCGATGAGGAAGAACATGGTCATCACCAGCATCGACGGATCCTCGGGCTTCAGCGGCTTGAGCATCCAGGTGAACAGGTCGATGAAGAACCCGGTGAGCACCATGTTGATCACGGTGCCGGGCCCGATGTACTTGCGCCCCCAGATCAGCACGGGGATGAACAGCACGAGGTTGCTGAGCAGCTGGTAGGCGCCCAGTGTCCACCCGAGCGACGCCGCGATGCCGATGTTCATCGCGGTGTACGGGTCGACGCCGACCCCACCCGTCTGGAGGATGGCCGCGCCCAGTCCGATTATGATTACGCCGAACAATGCATAGCCACTGCGCAGCAGTGTCTCCCGTGTCGTCCGGTCTCCTGTTTTCGCCATGCCGCCACGCTACCCCGCGATACCTGCGGGGGTAGCCTTACCACACTGCGTTCGGGGCGTGCCTACACTCAGATTTATGAGAGCCTCACAGTTCACCGAGCCGGTCGCTTTCCACGCCGAGGGCCCCGTGTGGTGGCCGCAGGACGGTTCGTCCGTCGCCGGAACGCTGCGCTACGTCGACATGACCGCAGGTCGGGTCCTCACCGCCGCGCAGGACGGATCGGTCACCGCCGTCGCCGTCGGCGACCCGGTCGCCGCGTTCCTGCGCCCCCGCCGGGGCGGCGGAGCGGTGGTCGCCACCGAGCACGCCGTCCGCCTCGCGGACGACCCGGCCCTGTCCGACCTGGCACCGGTGGTGGACGTCCTGTCCTCCTCCGAGGTGCGCTTCAACGACGGCGGCTGCTCGCCGGACGGGACGCTGTACGGCGGGTCGATGCGCTACGACCAGGCGTCCGGCGGCGGGGTGCTGGTGGCGCTGGCCGCCGACCGCACCGTGACCACGGCACTGGAGGCGGTGACGGTCTCCAACGGCATCGACTGGAGCCCGGACGGGACGCTGGCGTACTACAACGACACCCCGACCCGCTCGACGCAGGTGTTCTCGTGGGACGCCGAGCAGGGCCTGCACGACGGACGGACCCTGTTCACCCTCGACGACGCCGACCCGGCCGGTGGGCCCGACGGGTTGTGCGTGGACGCCGAGGGCAACGTGTGGACCGCCGTCTACGGCGGCTCACGCGTGGAGTGCCGGGACCCCTCGGGACGCCTGGTCGAGCAGGTGGACCTGCCGGTCACGAACATCACCGCCTGCACCTTCGGCGGTGTGGACCTGGACCGCTTGTTCATCACCACGACCAGGGAGAGCGTCCCCGACGGCACCCAACCCACCGCCGGGGCGGTCTACGTCGCCGAACCCGGCGTCCAGGGACAACCCGTCCGGCAGTACGCCGGATAGTCGATTTCAGGAGGAACCATGAAAGCCATCACTGTAGAACCAGGTCGGGCCGACTCCCTGACCGTCGAGGAGTTCGACGCCCCCACCCCGGGGCCCGGCGAGCTGCTCGTCCGTGGACTCGCCCTCGGCGTGTGCGGAACCGACCACGACCTGAACTCCGGCGGTTACGGCTGGGCGCCGGAGGGCCACAAACGCCTGATCATCGGCCACGAGTCCCTCGGAGAGGTCATCTCTGCCCCGGAGGGCTCCGACTTCGCCGAGGGTGACCTGGTCGTCGGCGTGGTGCGCCGTCCGGACCCGGAGCCCTGCGGCGCCTGTGCCCGCGGCGAGTTCGACATGTGCCGCAACGGCGAGTACCGCGAGCGCGGCATCAAGGAGATCGACGGCTTCGGCTCCCAGGAGTGGGTCGTGGACAAGGACTTCGTGGTCAAGGTCGACCGGGCGCTGGGCAAGACCGGCGCCCTGCTGGAGCCGACCTCCGTCGTGGCCAAGGCCTGGGACCAGGTCGACCGGGTCGGCAACCGTGCGTGGAACGAGCCGACCACCGTGGTGATCACGGGCGCCGGTCCGGTGGGTCTGCTGGCCGCACTGATCGGCCAGCAGCGTGGCCTGGACGTCCACGTCGTGGACCGGGTGGAGGACGGCATCAAGCCGAAGCTGGTTGCTGACCTGGGCGCGACCTACCACACCGGTGAGTTCCGGGAGATCCTGGACACCGTGGACCCGGACATCATCATCGAGACCACCGGTGCCGGCCCGCTCGTCGGCGCCTCCCTGACCCACGCGCACCCCTACCCGGTCGTCTGCCTGCTCGGCATCCAGGAGGGTGACCCGATGGAGGTCGACATCGCCGCCGCGGGCAAGCGCATGGTGCTCAACAACACCGCCGTGGTCGGTTCCGTCAACGCCAACGTTGACCACTGGCGGGCCGCGGCCAAGGCCCTCGGCGACGCCGACCGCGACTGGCTGTCGTCGCTGGTCACCCGCGTGGTGCCCCTGTCGAACTACGAGGAGGCCTTCGACCACCGGGACGACGACATCAAGGTGCTCATCGACCTGCAGGCCTGACCGGGTCGCCGCCGCGCGTTAGCAGCAAGCTGACGGCACCGGCGAGCAGCAGTGCTCCGCCAGCGGGGAGGAGAGCCCACCCCGCGAGGTCCGCTGCGACGGCCCCGCCGCTGAGCAGACCGCTTCCCGCCGCAGCGCCTACGGCAGAACCGAGGTACATCGCCGCCATCTGAAAGGCGATGACCGGCATGGCCTGGGCAGGTCGGTCGGCCGTCAGCGCCTGTTGCAGTGTGGGCACCGTAGCCCAGCCCGCCGCGCCCCAGAGCGCCGCGGCGATGATCCACACGATGGGGTTCGCACTGGTCCAGGCCAGGCTGAAGCCGAGCGCGAGAACCAACGGGAGCGCGATGAGGAACGGTCGTGGACCGACGCGGTCGAGTGGTTTGCCGATCAGGGCCGTTGCCCCGACCCCACCGATGCCCCAGGCCCACACCAGTGCGAACCCCCAGTCGTCCAGGCCGCGGGATTCCGCCATCGGCAGGAGATAGGTGTACAGCGCCAGGCTCGCGACACCGAGAAGGAATGCGGCCACAACGCCGAGGCTGGTCTTCGCCGAGCGCAGCACGCTGAAGACCGGCCCACCACCACTGTCCAATACCGGGAGGTGACGGGCTCGCAAAGCGAGCGCCGCCATGCTGCATACTCCGAAAGCGACGACCAGGGCCATGGTCCACCGCCAGCCCGCTGTGTCGCCGATCAGCATGCCGAGGGGGACGCCGGCGACCGTTCCGGCGGAGAGCCCGAAAGTCACCATCGACATCGCGCGGCCCCGTTCGGTGTCGTCCACCATGGCCGCCGCCGTCGCCGTGGCGACAGCGGTGAGGATGCCGGCACCTGCACCGGCGATGACCCGTGAAACGAGGAATACTTCCACGCCAGGTGCCAGGGTGGTGATGAGATTGCCGAGGTTGAAGACCCCGAGCGCGATCAGCAATGCACGGGCGGTGCTTCCCCGGGTCAGCCGTCCTGACAACAGAGGGCCCGCCACCGCGTACGCGGCAGTGAACGCCGTGACACCGAGTCCGATCATCGCTGCGGTGGTGGACAGGGAATCGGCGATCTGCGGCAGGACGCCGGCGAGGACGTAGGCGTCGATACCCAGGGCAACTGCGGCGGCGGTCAACGGCCATACCTTGCGGATCAAGGGTCCACCTCCTCGTATCCGCCGAGCACGGTGTCGATAAGTCCGGGGAAGCGGGACTCAAGGTCATCGCTACGCAACTCGATCATGCACTTGCGCCCCTCCGCACGGACGAAGACAACGCCCGACTCCCGGAGGAGCCTGGTGTGGTGCGTCAAGGTGGAGCGAGGCAGGTCGGGTCCGAGCTCGAGACTGTCGACCTCGCCACCATCGGAGAGCATGCGAACCATATTCAGCCGCAGTGGTTCACTGAGCGCGAAAAGTACGCGGTGGATGGTGATGTCGTCTGTGTCGGGATGTTCGTAGGTCCTGGATGGGGACATGCTCTTCTCCTCATTCGTTCGAATATTTCCGCACGATGATAGTGCGATAATTCCCGCACGGTCAAGGTGCGGTTGGGCTTTCCCGGTTCGTTAGAGTGGCCCCATGAGGTCATTCGAGGAGCTTGTCGCCGAGGCCGGGGCCGCCGACGTGGACGGTTGGGTTTTTCCTGGCTCGATGGCAGGGCCACCGAGGAGCGCCCGCCCTGGGGGTACGCCGGCCTGCTGTCCGCGCGGTTGGGGACCCTGGCGCAGAATCCCGGTGCCGCCGCCCTGGACATCGACACCGGCGGCGGTGAGGTGGTCGACGAGGCCCGCGTCCTGCCACGTCGCATGTCGGTGACGGAGTCCTGGCCGCCGAACGCGGACCGCGCCCGCGAGCGGCTCGGTCCCCGGGGCGTGGAGGTCGTCGGGACGCACGGGGCGCAACGGCTCCCCTTCCCCGACCGGTCCTTCGACCTGGTCAGTTCCCGGCACCCGGTGTCCCCGGACTGGTCGGAGATCCACCGGGTGCTCAAGCCCAGCGGACGCTACCTCGCGCAGCACGTGGGTCCGGCGTCCGGCTTCGAACTCATCGAGTACTTCCTCGGTCCGCATCCGGTGGAACGCGCGGCGCGGGACCCGCACGGGCCGGACGGGGAGGTCGCCGCCGCCGAGGCGTCCGGCCTGAGCGTCCGACGCCTGGAGACGGCCCGCTGCCGGATGCAGTTCTTCGACGTCGGTGCCGTGGTGTGGCTGCTGCGCAAGTGCGTGTGGTGGGTGCCGGACTTCTCGGTGGAGCGCTACGCCGATGCCTTGCGGGAGTTGGACGCCGGCATGCGCGCGGGCCGTCCGTTCACCGCGTACTCCAGCCGGCACCTCATCGAGGCGTCCCGACTCCCGTGAGTCATACCGTGAATCATCCCGTGGTCTGACGACGAGACCTCCTCCCCAGCGGCATCATGGTGGCAATACATCCCCACCACCTCTGGAGGAAAACAATGCAGTACACACTCGCCGCGGTCACCAACTCCGACGGAAGCCTGTCCGATGGCTGGGCCATCGCACTACTCGTCGTCCTCGGCGTCATCGCCCTGGCCCTGCTGGCCTTCATCATCGCCGCACTCGTCAGCGTCGTCACCAGCGACGTACTCGCCGGCGGCGGCAAGGCGGTCTGGTTCCTGCTGATCCTCGCCTTCCCGCTGCTCGGCGCGGCACTGTGGTTCCTGTGGGGACGCAAGGGGCAGTTCACCCAGAACGACGTCGCCGCGAACCGGGCCCAGAACGTCGCTCCCTGACAGGGCTCGACAACAACGTCAATACACTGGTCACCATGCCACTCACGCTCCGCCTGCCCGTCTCCACCGATGAAGCCCGCGTGCGTGAGTTGAACGCCACCTGCTCCACCGAGAGTTTCGACTTCCTCGCCGGCGCAGGACAACTCAGCCCCAACGCTGCCTCGGCAGGCCCGGCCGATGAAACAGGTGCCGTCCGTTCCGACTGGGCGGACTTCCTCGAGAGCGTCCGGTGTCAGCACCGGGGCGACAAGCTTCCCCCAGGTTGGCTCCCCGCAGACTTCCTCCTCGCAGAAGTACACGGAGCCGAGACCGGGATTGCTGCCGAGCCCACCCTCGTAGGTCGTTCCTCCATCCGCTACGGCCTCACCGAGAACCTGCTGAACTACGACGGTCACATCGGATATGCCGTGGCACCGGATTTCCGACGTCGGGGCTACGCCACCGAAATCTTGCGCCAGTCCCTGGCCCGACTCGCCGACCATGACATTCACCGGGCACTACTCACGTGCGACGACGACAACGCCGGATCGGCCGCCGTCATCGAGGCCAACGGAGGAGTTCTTTAGGACCTCCGCACCAAACCCGGCGACAGCGTACCCAAACGCCGCTACTGGATCCCGTGCTGACGTCCCCCGGCGACCCTCCCCGTCAGATCCTGTCGAGGAACGTCCAGATCGTGCCCTTGTCGAAGGCCGCACGCCGCCACGTGGGCCAGGTGTGACCGCCGAAGATGTCGTAGCGGAACTCGAAGTTGTCCAGTCCCCGGCGCACGGTCTCGGCCTGGAGCTGCCCGGTCATCACGAACGTCCCCGTCTCCACTGGCCCGCCGAGGAACATCGCGGCCGACGGATTCTCACTCCGCAGCTCCTCGGGGTGCACGATGCCGGTGGACACGTTGACCAGCACCGGCATGGTGAGATTGTCCAGGTTGAGGGTCGGGTTGTTCGCCGCACGGCTGGCCTCGGACGTCCAGGGAGCCCGGCCGCGGTCACTGAGGCGGGTGGCGCTGGTGTCGATGGCGAAGCGTCCTCCCGGCGACTGAGGGTCGTAGATTCCGCTGAGCGCGTAGACGGAGTTGTACTGCTCGGGATGCTTCGAGGCGATGTTCATCGTGGCGTAGGCCCCGGCGCTCAGCCCGACCACACCGGTGGTCCCCCGCCCGCCGTCCGGCACGTCGAAGGAGTTCTCGAGGTAATCCGGGAGTTCGTCGACGAGGAAGGTCTCGAACTTAGCGTCGTCGGCGTCGCCGGGGGCGTCCTCGTCCCAGTTCTGCGACCAGGTCCACGGATCGGTGACCGGGAAGACGAGGGTCTTGTCCTCCTCCGCCAGGTGGTCGAGCGCACCGGCCTTGTCGACCCAGCCGTTGACCTCGCCGGAGTCCGCGCCGTCCAGGAACAGGGCGACCTTGGGGTTCTGCTCGGTGTGCGCGGGGCGCACGATCACGGAGAACTCGCGGCCCATCGACGGGGACGGGACCTGGCACTCCAGGGCGCCGGTGGCGTCCTGCGGTAGCGACGTCCCGGCGCCGGAGCTACCGAGGCTCCCGGAACCGCTGCTGGTGGACGACTCAGCGGCGTCCTGCGGGACGTACGCCTCGCAGCCGGACGGCGCAGGACGTTCCGCTGCGTCCGCCACCACCGGTGGCAGGACCGCGACCGTACCGACGGCGGCGAGGGCGCCGGCGGTGAGCACGGCGGCCAGTCTGGTGGATCGTATGGGGAGGAGAGATGAGGGGTGCGCGGGCCTTCCCGCGGAGGGCAACGTCATGAATAAGCAGGTTACCGGGGCAAACGTATCCGCGGGGCGGAATGACCCGAAGCCCACCCCCGCGCCAGCGTCGGTCCCGAGAACGTTAGCTTCACCAAGCGGAGTACCATGACCCCGGTTATCCACCCGTCGCCACCCGCCAAGGAGTCCCGTGAGCCCGCACGTCCTGACGATCACCGTCCTGGTGCTGATCTTCCTCATCGGCACGCTACGCAACGTCAACCTCGGCATCCTCGGACTGGTCGGTGCATTCATCGTCGGCCTGGCGGTACCCGGTTTCGGCGACGGCGAAGGCGAAGGCGGCGGCGCCGACGGGGTGTTCGACCAGGTCTTCGCCGGGTTCCCGGTGGACCTGATGATCGCGCTGATGGGCCTGACGTACCTCTTCGGGTTCGCCCAGCAGAACGGGACGATCGACATCATCCTCGACTGGGCGATGAAGGCCGTGCGCGGCAACCGGGCGGTGATGCCCTGGATCTTCTTCGCCCTGACCGGCGCGTTCATGTCGATCGGCGCGATCTTCGCCATCGGCGTGATCTCCCCGCTGGCCATCCCCTTCGCCCGCCGCTACCGCATCAACCAGCTGATGATGGGCATGATGGTCGTGCACGGCGGCATGGCGGGGCTGCTCTCCCCGCTGAGTGTCTACGGCATCTACGTCAACGACTTCCTGCGCAGCAACGACCTCGGCAACCACCAGTGGACGCTGTTCCTCATGGCACTGGGGTTCAACGTGCTGATGGGGTGCATCGTGTACCTCTTCCTCGGCGGACGCCAGCTCTTCGGCGCACGGGCACGCGCGGACCTCGAGCTCGTCAGGGCCGACGAGGAGGGCGGTACGGGCGGGACCGACCGGACGGACCAGACGACGCGCCGTCACACCCGCGTCGGCTGGTACCAGGTGGTGACCATGGTCGGTCTGGCCGCGCTGGTCCTCGGCGCCGGCATCTTCGGCCTGAACATCGGTGTGGTGTCCCTGGTCATCGGCGGCTGCCTGGCGATCCTGAAGCCGGCGGCGTCGCACACGGCCCTGGCGAACGTCTCCTGGTCCACGATCGTGCTGGTCGGCGGCATGATCACCTACATCGAGGTGCTGGAGGCCGCCGGCACTGTCGACGTGATCTCCGACGCGGTGTCCTCCCTCGGCGCCCCGCTGATCGGGCTGCTCCTGCTGTGCTACCTCTCGGGCATCGTGTCGGCGCTGGCGTCGTCGATCGCCACGATCGGCATCGCCATCACCATGGCCGCGCCGTTCCTGGTCAGCGGCGACCTGCCGATCGCGGGCACCGCCGCCGCCATCGCCATCGCCGCCACCGTGGTGGACGTCTCCCCGTTCTCCACGAACGGTGCGATGGTGCTGGCCAACGTGGACTCCGCCCACCGCGACCGCTTCTTCCGCCAGATGCTCGTGTACTCCGGGGTGGTCGTCCTCATCGGCCCCGCGCTGGCCTGGCTGCTGGTGTTCCTGCCGTTCTGACCGGAGACGGACACCCCCACCCACACTGCCGCACCGGTGCTACCATGGCCACGAACATGAACTCCGGCGGGACGACCCGTCGGCACACCGCATGAGCAGGGACGGCCCCGCGGAAATTTCCGGGTACATGATCATGACCAGTGCATCCGCCCTGCGCGAGACCCTCACAACGTCCGTCGTCGCGCGTCTCGTCCTCGGCTGGGGGACCTTCCTGGCCACCCTCCTCGCCGGCCCCGTCCTCGACGGCGACCTGTCGACCCCGGCACTCACCGCCGTCCTCGTCGGCCTCGTCGGCGTGATCGTCGTCTGCGCCTTCGGCGTGGTCGCCCAGGCCGAACACCTCGCCCACCGCCTCGGCGACCCCTACGGCACCCTCGTGCTGACCCTGTCGATCGTGGTCATCGAGGTCATCCTGATCTCAGCGGTGATGCTCGGCCCCGGCGAACACACCACCATCGCCCGCGACTCGGTGATGGCGGTGTCGATGATCATCCTCAACCTCGTCGTCGGCGTGGCCCTGCTCGTCGGCGGCACACGCCACGGCGACCTCACCCCCAACCGGACGGGCACCTCGTCCTACCTCGCCCTGCTCGTGGTGCTGTCCACGATGGCCTTCGTGATGCCGGGCCTGATCGGGTCGGACGGCTCCTACACCTCCGTCCAGGCGGTGACCATCGCACTGCTCACCGTGGTGCTCTACGCCTACTTCCTGTACCGCCAGACCGGCGCGCAGGCCGCCGACTTCCGGGAGGTCACCGCCGAAACAACCACGCAGAAAACCACGCAGGACGCCCCGGCGCCGCGCGCCGACGGCGCCGGGCACCGCCCGGAGATCATCGCCCGCTCGGTCGTCCTGCTGCTCACCGTCCTGCCCATCGTGCTGCTCTCCCACGACATGGCCACGCTGCTGGACGAGGGCCTGGCCCGCGCCGGCGCTCCCGTGGCGTTGTCCGGCGTGCTCATCGCCATGGTCGTCTTCCTGCCGGAGACGATCACCGCGGTGCGCGCCGCCTACGCCGGGGAGATCCAGCGGGTCAGCAACCTGTGCCACGGCGCCCTGGTGTCCACGGTGGGGCTCACGATCCCGGCGGTGCTGGTCATCGGCATGGCCACCGGGCAGCACGTGGTGCTCTTCGAGTCCCCCACCAACCTGGTGCTGCTGGCGGTCACGCTGCTGTTGTCAGTGGCGAGCTTCACCGGCCGCCGGGTCACGGCGATCCACGGGGCGGCGCACCTGATGCTCTTCCTGGTCTTCGCCCTGTCGGTGTTCTCGTGAGGGGTCGCGCACCCCGGTCAGCACCGCGGCGGCGAGCAGCGGCAGGGCGATGAGCGGCAGCAGCGCAACCTCCAGACCCACGGTGTCGGCGGCCGCGCCGATCACCGGCGACGCCACCCCGCCGACCGAGACCGCCAGGCCGAGCGTCACACCGCTGGCGGTGCCGGGGTGCCGCGGCAGGTAGTCCTGCCCGAGTGTGACGTGCAGGGAGAACGGCACGTAGAGCACCACGGAGGTCAGCGCGATGAAGATCCACGCGACGGGCCCCGGGATCAGCAGCATGCCCGCGATCACGGACGTGGCCACCAGGTAGGACGCCCGCAGCACCATGGTGCGCGGCCACCGCCGGGCGAGGTGGCCGCCGAGCGCGGTGCCGACGGCGCCACCGAGGTAGAACACGAACAGGGAGGCAGAGGCCAGAGCGTCCCCCACGCCCCGGTACTCGTGCATGAACAGCACGATGAACGAGCCGATGCCCACGAAGACCACCGAGCGGCACATGATCGCCACGGTGGTGCGCAGGAAACTCCCCCAGTCCTCCGGCAGCGCGGACGCACCAGCCGTACCGGACGCACCGGCCGGTGCGTCCTGCGCGGCGTGCACGCGCCCGGCCCACACGGCCGCGACGATCCCGGTCACCGCGGGCACGGCGAGCAGCGGGCTGGCGCGAAGGCCCAGCACACCGACCGTGGCGGCGACGACCACCGGCGCCACGGCGAAACCGAGGTTGCCGCCGAGGGAGAACCAGGACATCACCACGTGGTCGTTGCCACTGATCTGCCGGGCGCGTCCCGCCGCGGCCGGGTGGTAGGCGGCCACCCCGACGCCGGACACCGCGGCGACCAGCACGGTCACCCACAACGCCTCCGAGACCGCCACCGCGGCGATGCCGGCCCCGGCGACGGCGATGCTCACCGGGATCAGCCAGCGCATGCGCCAGCGGTCGCCGAGCACGCCGAACAGCGGCTGGACCACCGACGACGCCAGGGAGGACGCCAGCACCACCCCGGCCGCCGCGGCGTAGCCGTAGCCGCGTTCCAGCACGAGGAAGGAGACGAGGGCGGCGACCGCGCCCTGGTAGAAGTCGACCGTGGCGTGGGAGTAGGACAGCAGGCGGACGCTGCGTCTGGCGGCGGGGCTGGCGGCGGTACTGGCGGCGTGCGGGGTCATGGGGTCCACCGTCGCAGACCCCGTACCCGGCGCGCTTTCACTAGACTGACGACCAATGTCAGGAATCCGCCACGTCGCCACCGCGCCCACCGAGACCCGTCGCCTCGGCCCGGGCTCCGACGTGACCCCGCACTCCCACGACACCCACCAGATCGTGTACGCCAGTTCCGGGGTGCTGGAGGTCCTCGTCCCGGAGGGCACGTGGTTCACACCGTCGGTGCGGGCCGTGTTCGTCCCGTCCGGCACGGTCCACAGCTGGACGGTGCACGGCAGCGCCACGGTGCACCTGGTCGGGGTGCCGGAGTTCCCCGGCACACCCCCTCTGCCCTTCCTGGTCCCGGCGACCCCGCTGTTCCGGGAGCTCGCCGTGGCCTGCGCCGACGCCGGTGCACCGGTCACCGCCGCGCAGCACCGCCTCCTCGGCGTGCTCACCGACCAGCTGGTCGCCACGGACGCCCCGCCGACGATGCTGCCCACGGTGCACGACCCACGCCTGCGCGACGTGCAGCGCGTCGTCGAGGAGGACCTGTCGGCCACCCTCCCTCTGGCGGCGCTGGGACGCCGGGTGGGGGCGAGCGAACGCACCCTGTCGCGGTTGTTCCGGGCGGAGTGCGGGATGGGGTTCACCACGTGGCGTCATCAGGTGCGGCTGCACCGCGCCACTCTCCTGCTGGCCGACGGGGCCCCGGTGACGCAGGTCGCCGCCGCATGCGGCTACTCCTCCCCCAGTGCGTTCATCACCGCGTTCCGTTCGTCGTTCGGGCGGACACCGGGGTCGTTGTACCGATAGCCTATGATGTTGTCACCAACTGAACACAGATCAACAGACACGGGGTGTCCCTGCACGCAGGGCCTGAGATCACACCCGCTGAACCTGAACTCATTCACATGAGCGGAGGAATGTCCCATGCCGGAAGTCCCGGCGGTGGCGCTCGACCATGTCGACGTCGCCTACCCGAATTCACCCGCCGTCCTCACGGACGTGCACCTCACCGTCCCTGCCGGGGAGCATGTCGCCGTCATCGGCCGCTCCGGCTGCGGGAAGTCCACCCTGCTGCATCTCGTCGCCGGCCTGCTCGAACCCGCCCGCGGCACGGTGCGCGTGCGCGACGGCTCCGGTGCGGACGCCCGGCTGGCCCACTGTGCGCTGATGCCGCAGGGCGACAGCCTGCTGCCGTGGTTCAGCGTGCGCGACAACGTCGCCGTCCCGCTGCGCAACCGGGGCGTGGGACGCCGTGCCGCCCGGGAACGCGCCACCGAGACCCTGGCGTGGTGCGGGCTGGAGCACCATGCCCGGCACCGTCCCGACCAGCTCAGCGGCGGGATGCGCCAGCGTGCCGCCCTGGCCCGCGCGCTGCTGGCGGACAAGCCGGTGCTGCTGGCCGATGAGCCGCTCGGGGCCCTGGACGCGATCACCCGCGCCGAGATCCAGGACTGGCTGCACGGGGTGCTCAGCACCACCGACACCACCATGGTCATGGTCACCCACGACGTGGACGAGGCCCTGCTGCTCTCCCACCGCGTGGTGCTCGTGGCCGACGGGAGCGTGGAGCCTGCCGGACGCAGCCGCGAGGGCTGGTTCGACCGCCGGCGCGGACGCGCCCGGGAGGACGTCCTGGCCGACCCGGGGTTCGCCGCCGCCCGCTCGGCGCTGCTGCGCGAACTCGCCGGGGGTGCGTGATGGTCCGCAGATTCACCACCACCGTGCTGCCGCCGGTGGTCACCGTCGTCCTCGTGGCACTGGCGTGGCTCTGGGCCACCGCCGGTGACCGGGTGGAGGACTACGTCCTGCCGTCACCGGGGGCGGTGTTCACCGCCCTGCAGGTCAACTGGGCCGACCGGCTGGCCTCCGCGACGTGGCTGACGGTGTCGGAGACCCTGCTCGGTATCGGTGCCGGGGTGGCCGTGGCCCTGCTGGTCACCGTCGCCGCCGGGTACCTGCCGGTCATCGGCCGGGCGTTCACCCCGCTGCTCATCGCCTCGCAGGCGATCCCCACGATCGTTCTCGGCCCGATCCTCACCATCGCCCTGGGCTACGGCATGCTGCCGAAGGTGATCGTGGTGGCGCTGGTGTGCTTCTTCCCCGTCGCCATGAACCTGCTCGCCGGCATCCGCGGGGTGGACGACCGGCTGGTGGACACGATGCGCAGCATGCACGGCACCCGCGTCTCGGTGTTCTGGCGGCTGCGCTTCCCCTCCGCCCTGCCCGCCGGCTTCGCCGGGCTGCGCGTCGCGGTGACCTACGCTCCGGTCGCCGCGGTGTTCTCCGAGTACACCGGCTCCTCCGACGGCATCGGCTACCTGCTGATGCAGGCCATCCCCCGGCTGCAGACCGACTACGTGTTCGCCCTGGTCGTGGTCCTCACCCTCATGTCCGCCCTCCTCCTGCTCACCGCCACCCTGCTGGAACGACTCTGCTGCCCCTGGGCACCGAAAGGCTCACGATGACCCCCTCCAAGCTGCTCTCCCGTCCCGCCGCCGTGATCGTCACCGCCGCCACGGTGCTCTCGCTCGCCGCCTGCTCATCCGGCGGGGACGCCTCCGACTCCGCAGACCAGACCCGTGTGCTGCTGGACTGGAACCCCAACCCCGACCACCTGGCCCTCTACACCGCCGAGCACACCGGCGCCTACGAGGACCGGGACCTGGACGTGGAGTTCCTGCTGCCCGGCAACACCGCCGACGCGGCGAAGGACGTCTCCCTGGGACGCTCCGACCTGGCCGTCAGCTACGAGACCTCGACCATCCTCGCCCGCGCCGAGGGCCTGGACGTGATCAACGTCGGCGCCCTGATCCCCACCCCGTTGAACTCACTGATCACCAAGAAGTCCTCCGGCATCACCACCCCGGCGGACCTGGAGGGCAAGACGGTGGCGACCTCCGGCTCGCCCTCGCAGACCGCCTCGCTGGACTTCATCGCCGAGAAGGCCGGCTTCGACGGCTCCACGATCACCACCCCGAACGTGCAGCAGAACCTGAACCAGGCACTGCTCAGCGACCAGGTCGACGCCATCTTCGGCGCCTACCCCAACATCGAGGGTGTGGAACTGGCCGAACGCACCGACATCACCACGCTCAGCGCCACGGAGATGGGCATCCCCTCCTCCGCGGAGCTGGTGATCATCGCCAACCCCACGCGCCTGGCGCAGGACGCCGACTACGCCGACCGCGTCCGGCGGTTCCTCGCCGGCACCGCCGCCGGACACGACGCCGCCCTGCAGGACCCCGACCTGGCGGTCGACGCCATGACCCCGGTGACCCAGGGGGCATACGACCCGGACCTGCTGGCCAAGATGGTCGACGCCACCGTGGACATCCTGCGCGAGGGCAACAGTGACGGCGACACCACCTTCGGTGTGCAGGACCCGCAGACCTGGGCGGACTACGCCGACTGGTTGCGCGACAACGGCCTGCTGGACACACTGGTGGACGGTGCGGCGGCCACCACGAACGACTACCTGCCGGAATAGCTCCTGTCCGCCTGGTCCGCCCTGTCTGCCCTGTCCTTGACCTGCTGCATCCGCTCCTGCAGCTCCCGGTTGTCCTCCCCCACGTCCCCGCTGGCGGTGAAGGGTTCACCGACGACCACGTGCACCGTCACCCGGCGTCCGCCGAGCCGGGGCCGCTGCCCCCTGGTCCAGAGTTTCTGTGTTCCCGAGCAGCCCACCGGCACGATCACGGCACCGGACTGCGCGGCCATCCGTACCGCGCCGGTCTTCAGCTCGCCGATCTCCTCCTCGTGACGGATGGTGCCCTGCAGGAAGACCGCCACGACCTCACCCCGGGCCAGGGCGTCCGCCGCCTCCGTGAGCGACTGTCCGCCCTTGCCGGGCGTGCGGTCCACCGGGATGCCGCCGAGTTCGACGAAGAGCTTCGTGATCCACCGGTTGGCGAAGGCCTCCTTCTTCAGCAGGGCGTGCGGCTTGCGGTCCCCGCGCACCACCATCGGGCCGTGTACCGGGAGCATGTCGTAGTAGGCCCGGTGGTTGGGTGTCAGGACCACCCCGCCGGTCAGCGGGATATTGGCCGCCCCCTCGATGCGCACCCGGATGTTCTGTACCCAGAACAGCCCCAGCAGCAGACTCTTGGCGACGTCGTAGGGCGCCCGGCGGCGCTGACGCGGCGCCGGGGGTGTCCCGTCGACGGTGGAGATGACGGCGCGCGCCACGCGGGACATTTCGTTCGACATGGTAAGTACCCTATCGAACCCGGTCTCACACGTTCGTCACCGCTCCCAGCGAGGCGGACTGCACCAGCTTGGCGAACTTGCCCAGCACCCCGTGCAGCCGCGGGTTCGGCGGCGGGGTCCACCCCTCGGCACGCTGGGCCAGGGTCTCCTCGTCGACGAGCAGGTCGATGCTGCGCGAGGGGATGTCCACCCGGATCGGGTCACCGTCCTCGACGAAGGCGATCGGCCCACCGTCCACGGCCTCCGGGGCGACGTGCCCGATGACCAGGCCTGTCGAGCCGCCGGAGAAGCGCCCGTCGGTGATCAGCAGCACGTCCTTCCCGATGCCGGCACCCTTGATCGCGCCGGTGATCGCCAGCATCTCGCGCATGCCGGGGCCGCCCTTGGGCCCCTCGTAGCGGATGACCACCACGTCGCCCTTCTTCAGCTCGCCGTTGAGCACGGCGTCCATCGCCGGCTTCTCCTGGTTGAACACCCGGGCGGTGCCCTCGAAGACCTCGGCGTCGAAGCCGGCGGTCTTGACCACCGCACCCTCCGGGGCCAGGGAGCCGCGCAGGATGCTCAGCCCGCCGGTGGCGTGCAGCGGCTCGTCCAGGCTGCGCAGGATCTTGCCGTCGGGGTCCGGCGGGTTGATCTCGGCGAGGTTCTCCGCCACCGTGCGGCCTGTAACCGTCAGGCAGCTGCCGTCGATGAGTCCGGCGTCCAGCAGGGCGCGCATGACCACGGGGATGCCGCCGACCTTGAAGACGTCGTTCATCACGTAGCGTCCGAACGGCTTGAGGTCGCCGAAGTGCGGCACGCGGTCGCCGACGTCATTGAAGTCCTGCAGCTTCAGGTCGACCTCCGCCTCGTGGGCGATGGCCATCAGGTGCAGCACCGCGTTGGTCGAGCCGCCGAGTGCCATGACCACGGCCACGGCGTTGAGCAGTGACTCGCGGGTGATGATGTCGCGGGTGGTGATCCCCTTCTCCAGCAGCCCGACCACGGCCTTGCCGGACTGCCGGGCGTACTCGGTGCGGTTGCGGTGGATCGCCGGCGGGGCGGCGGAGCCCGGCAGGCTCATGCCCATCGCCTCGGCGGCCGAGGCCATGGTGTTGGCGGTGTACATGCCGCCGCAGGCACCCTCGCCGGGGCACACGGCGCGTTCGATGATTCCCACGTCTTCCTCGGACATCTTGCCCGCGCGGCAGGCGCCGACGGCCTCGAAGGCGTCGATGAGGGTGACCTCCTTCTCCGTACCGTCGCTCAGGCGTGCCTGCCCCGGCATCGTCGAGCCGTTGTAGAGGAACACCGAGGACAGGTTCAGGCGGGCCGCCGCCATGAGCATGCCGGGGATGGACTTGTCGCAGCCGGCCATCACGATGGAGCCGTCGAGGCGTTCGGCGGACATGACCGTCTCCACGGAGTCGGTGATGACCTCGCGTGACACCAGCGAGTAGTGCATGCCCTCGTGCCCCATGGAGATGCCGTCGGACACGGAGATCGTGCCGAACTCCAGGGGGTAGCCGCCGGCGGCGTGCACGCCTTCCTTGGCGAAGCCGGCGAGCTTCTTGAGGGTGAGATTGCAGGGGGTGATCTCGTTCCAGGAGCTGGCGACGCCGATCTGCGGCTTGTCCCAGTCGTCGTCTCCCATACCCACCGCGCGGAGCATGCCTCGCGCGGCGGTCTTCTCCAGGCCGTCGGTCACGTCACGGGAACGGGGCTTGATGTCGTGCTTCGCAGTGTGTTCCATACGACAACTCTAATGGAACCGGCGGCGATCACACGTAGCCCCGGTAGCCGCTCGGCGGCACGCCGTGCTCGCGGGCGAAGACGTGGCTGAAGGAACTGGTGCCGGAGTAGCCGAGGTGCTTCGCGATGCTGCGCACGTCCACCCCGGCGAAGAGCAGTTGGCGGGCGATGCCCATCCTCGCCGAGGTCCGCCACCGGCGGAATCCCCCGTCCAGCGCCTCGTCCAGCTCGTCCCGGGTGCAGCCCAGGAGCTCCGCCCACTGCCCCACCGACCGGTCCGACGACGGCTGGCGGTGGAACTCTTCGAGCAGCCGCGTCATCAGCCGCGAGCCCTGCCGGTCGTCCTCGGAACCGTGGGCGAGGTAACCGTAGAACAGCCCGTCCACCAGCGCCGTGGTGGTGGGTTCGATCGGGTCGTACTCGCGTGCGGACGCCGCGAGCAACGCGGCGGCGTCCTGCGGGTGGACGCGGACCGGCCCACCGGCCCGCGGCGTCCTGCCGACGCGTGCGCCGACCGGCAGCACGAGGCTGCCGGCGTCCATGCGCACGACGTTCGGGATCCCGGCCGGTAGCCAGGTCAGCTCCCCCTCGCCGAGGTCCACGGTGAGCTCACCGGCGGAGACCCGTGCACTGCCGCGGTACACCCAGACCAGCACGTGCATCCGGTTGGTGCGCGGCCACGTCGAGCGTGCCGCACCGGCCTGCACCGGGGCCCGGACCGGGACGGATGTCGTGCGCATCAGCCGCGACAGGGCCGAGGCGGAGGACAGGCCCACCCGGTGCGCGGCGCTCGCCAGGGTGGCCCCGGGTTCGCGCAGGTACGCCTCGGCGGCGGCGACCCGGGCCCGCGCCCGCCACTGCCCCACGCTCAACGCGGTCTCCTCCCGGAAGCGGCGGTGCAGCGTGGCCGCCGACAGGTGCACGGCGGAGGCCAGGTCGGCGACGTCGACGGGCGTGCTCAGGTCGTCGAGCAGGATGCGAGCTGCCTCGCGCGCGCCGGTGGAGGTGGGCATCGCCGCCGGGGCGGGGCCACGCTGCTCCTCCTGCAGGTAGCCCAGGCTCGAGGCGAACTGGTCGACGAGCCGGTCGTGCCAGGCGGCGTCCACCGCCCCGGTGGTCGCCCCGCCGTCCACGGTGAAGGGCAGGGCGTCGTCGCCACGGCAGCGCATGCCGAGCACCACGGCGTCCGGTCCACGGTCGACGTGCAGGCGCTGACCTGCGTTGACCCACACGCCGCGCCCCTCGCCGAGCCGCAGGCTGGCGCTCGTCCCCCTGCCGACGACCACGTGCGCGGAGCCGGTGAGCGTCCAGAAGAACACGGGGAACCTGAGTTCAACAGGTTGCGTCATACGGTCAATCCGGGCCATGCGTCCGACCGTACACTCGTCCCCCGTAAACAAGGTCAGGCTTAGCTACAAGGAGGACAAGAAGTGGGAACAGCAGGAACACGGGGCATGTCGGTGCTCGTGGCGTGCGCGTGCGTGGTCGGGTTGGCGGCGTGCTCGTCGTCCTCGGACGACGAGAGCAGCACCAGTACCGAGGCAAGCGCCGAGAACAGCAACAGCACCGAGACCGTGGAGCACGCCTACGGCAGCACCGAGGTGCCGGTGAACCCGGAGCGCGCCATCAGCTTCAGCCAGGCGTGGTCGGACTCCTTCGCCGCACTGGGCCACCCGGTGTCCACGCAGGTCATCAGTTCCGTCTTCACCGACGACACCGTGCCGTGGAACACCGAAGCCTCCGGGGCCGCAGCCGAGACGATCACGAACACCGGGGGCGGCGGCAACGCCATCGAGTCCTTCGGCCTGGAGGAGATCGCCGCGACGGACCCGGACGTGATCCTCGCCGGCTACGTGCCCGATCAGGCGACCTACGACGCCCTGTCGGAGATCGCGCCCACGGTGGCCACCGTCGGCACCGGCAAGGTCGACGACTGGCGTGAGGTCACCACCGCCGCCGGACGCGTCCTCGACGAACAGGACCGGGCCGAGGAGGTCGTCGCCGACGTCGACGAGCGCATGGCACAGGTCACCGAGGAGTACCCGGCGGTCGACGGGGCGAGCTTCGCCTACGCCGCCTACACCGACGGCTCGTTCAGCGTGCTGTCCTCGGAGGACGACGCGGCCAACAAGTTCTTCACCGACCTGGGCATGGACCTCACCGCCGACGAGATCGAGGGCGAGGCGAACGCCCGCGGCATCGAGGTGTCGGCCGAGAACATCAGCCTGCTCGACATGGACCTGCTGGCCGTGTGGGTGCGCGGCACGACGCCGGACGACCTGCCCGACGGGCTCTCCGGCTGGTCGTCACTGCCGTCCGTGGAGGCCGGCACGGCCGCCGAGCTGCAGTCCGCCGCCGCCACCGCCCTCGGCGCGCCGACGGCGCTGGCCATCCCGTGGCTGCTCGACGAACTCGACACCTACTTCAGCAACCTGTGACACCCCCGGAAAGGAGCCGCATGAACAACAGCACCACAACCAGCACCGACGAAGAGGTCGTGACCTCGGTCCTCAGCAGCGAGGAGCACACCCGGGGCCTGAGCGAACTGGCCATGGAGGTCACCTCGGTGACCCCGCGCCACCCGTGGCTGGTGCGGGTCACCGGCCACGTCGCCGGCATCACCGACCACGCCGCCTGGGAGCCCACCAACCTGGCGGTGCGTCTGGCGATCCCGGACCCCGGTGACGCGATCGGCGAGATGACCGGCCAGCCCGACACGTGCCGGCGGGTGTACACCGTCGCCGCCTTCGACCGCGACACCGCGACCCTGGACGTGGACGTGGTGGTGCACGGCGAGGACTCGCCGATGATGTGCTGGCTGCGCGGTCTGACCCCCGGCGACCTCGTGCCCTTCGCCGGGCCGCGTCCGCACCCCGCGCCGACGCGCACCTCCCCCGAACAGCGCATCCACCTGCTGGCGGACGGTTCGGCGTACCCCGCCGCCAGCGCGATCGCCCGCGCGGTGGCCGTGGACACCGTGACCCTGGCCGTGCCGGACGGCGACCCGACGGCCTACGCCGCCGACTTCCCCGGCGCGGACGTCCGCCTCGCCGACGGCACCGCGGGCACTCCCCTGGCCGACCTCGTCGGCGAGCTCCCCTCGGACGACACGACGGTCTTCTGGGCCGCCGGTGAGCGCGAGGACATCCGCGGCGTGCGCCACCACTGCCTCAAGGTCCTGGAGCTGCCGAAGGACCAGGTCCAGGTCTTCGGCTACTGGCGACGCGGCAAGTCCGGCACGCAGGCCGACCTCGCGCGCCTGCGCGCCGCGGCGTCCTACCAGGAGCAGGGGCGACGCCGACGATTTCGATATCGAGATCTAGCGGGTATCTGCCGTCGTACCACGAACGTGGTACGCCAGAATCCCACGTCTGCGGGATTCGCCCCGGCCCCGCCGGGGAAAGAATGGTCACATGACCAGTCGACCTCATCCGGAGCACCGCATCCCGCGGTGGGCCGGGGACGTGGCACTCATGATCCTCGTCATGATCCCCTCCGCGTTCCCCAGCCCGCGTCCGCCGATGGCGGGCCCCGGTGGGGCGGCCTTCCCCGAGCTGCTCCCCACGCTCGCCCCCGTGATCCTCTCCCTCATCGCCGCACTGCAGATCCCGCTGCGCCGCAGCGTGCCGGTGTCGGTGTTCCTCGCCGCACTGTGCATCTACCTCAGCACCCTGCTCGCCGACATCCAGCCCCTCGGCCCGGGCATCGCCGCGATCATCGCCGCCTACAGTGTCGCCAACCAGACCCGACGTCCCGTGTCCTTCACCCTGTGCGGTGTCGGTGCCGTCCTCGTCGCCGTGATCAGCCTGTTCACCACCGAGCAGATGGCGCTGGACCCGCAGGTCTTCCAGATCGCCGCGGGCATCGCCATCGCCGGCGCACTCGGCGACAGCGCACGTTCTCGCCGCGAGTTCACCCGGGCGGCCACCGAACGCGCCGAACGCGCCGAACAGACCCGTGAGGCCGAGGCCCGCCGCCGCGTGGCGGAGGAACGCCTGCGCATCGCCCAGGACCTGCACGACACCGTCGCCCACCAGATCTCCGTGATCAGCCTCAACGCCGGCGTGGCGTCCAGCTCCCTGGACACCCGCCCCGACAAGGCCCGCGAATCCCTCGGCACCATCCGCGCGGCCTCCCGGGAGGTGCTCGGCGACATCGGCGTCCTGCTGAACTACCTGCGGGAGGACGCCGCGACGCGGCACCCGCAGCCCGGCCTGCGCGACCTCGACGCCCTGGTCGACTCCATGACCGCCACCGGCATGAAGGTCACCCTGCGCGCCGACGGCGACCCGGACCGCGTCGGCACCACCGTCGGCCAGGTGACCTACCGGGTGGTGCAGGAGGGCCTGACCAACGCCCACAAGCACGGTTCCGGACGCGCCGCCAACGCGAGCGTCTCCGTGCTGGACGACTCGGTGCTGGTCACCGTCACCAACCCGACGTCGCGGGCCGACCCGAACCAGCCGAACGCGCCCAGCGGCCAGTTGGGCCTGACCGGGCTCCGCGAGCGGGTCACCGCCGCCGGCGGCACCGTCACGCTCAGAAAGGACAACGACATCTTCACCCTCGTCACCGAACTCCCGCTCAGTGACACCTGAGCACGACACCTGAGGAAAGGAACAACCATGACGAAGCCGAACAAACTCAGCCACGAACTGCGCGCCCCGGGCAAACTGCACTCCTTCAACCGCTACGAGCTGAAGTACCTCGTGCCCGCCGAGCAGATCCCGGCGATCCGCCAGGAGCTCACCGACCGGATGGAACGCGACCCGCACGCCGGCGAACGCGGCTACGGGGTGTGGAGCGTCTACTACGACACCGACAACCTGCGCTTCTACTACGAGAAGATCGAGGGCCTGAAGTTCCGCCGCAAGCTGCGGATCCGCCGCTACGGCGAGACCGGCGGGGCCGACGAACCGCTCACCGCCGACTCGATGGTCTCCGTGGAGATCAAGCAGCGGGTCAACCGTGTCACCCAGAAACGCCGGGTGATGCTGCCCTACAACCTGGCCCTGGACCTGTGCGACCGCCGCCAGCGTGTGGAGTACCCCGGCGCCGACCAGAGCTTCATCGACGAGGTCCTGGACCTGGTCATCCGCCTGGACCTGCGTCCCATGGCGATGACCGGCTACCGCCGGGAACCGTACGTGGGAACGGACGCCGACCTCGGCCTGCGGGTCACCCTGGACCACCGGGTACGTGGCCGCGACCGCGACTTCGACCTGCGTGCCGAGACCGACAGCCGCTACATCATCCGCCCGGACCTGGCGGTGTTGGAGGTCAAGGTCAACGAACGCGCACCCTACTGGGTGACCGACATGGCCGCCCGCCACGACCTGCAGGTCCAGCGGATCTCGAAGTACTGCCAGAGCGTCGAGGCCCACGGCATGGCGCCGCGCTCGTTGTTCCACGCCCCGGACGACGACCACGTCGACCCCGCGGCGCTGGGCGCCGAGGCGGCCGAGGCGTCCGACACCTCGGGTCCGTCCGAGCAGAATGCACCGGCGGAGTACGTGCCCCGCCACAGTCACGTGCACTGATCCCCTTCCCCCAACCAACTTTTCGTCACCAGCAGAAAGACTTCCCCATGAACCTCGATTTCGGTCTCACCGACCTCTCCGGAACGTTCAGCGTCGCTGACGTCCTGCTCTCCCTGACCCTGGCCTTCGTCTGCAGCCTCGTGGTCGCCTGGGTCTACCGCAACACCCACAAGAACATCAGCTACAGCCAGGGCTACGTGCAGACCCTGATCATCCTGGGCATGCTGATCTCCCTGATCATGCTCGTCGTCGGCTCCAACGTGGCCCGGGCGTTCGCCCTGGTGGGTGCCCTGTCCGTGGTCCGCTTCCGTAACGCCATCAAGGAGACCCGTGACGTGGGCTTCATCTTCCTGGTGATGGGCATCGGCATGGCCTGCGGTACCCGCTTCTACACGCTCGCGATCCTGGCCACCGTCGTGATCTGCGCGGTGATCCTGGTGATGCACCGGTTCAACTGGTTCGCCCTGGACGTCCAGCGTCAGGTCGTGAAGCTGCAGGTCCCCGCCGACGGTGACGACTACAGCCCGGTCATCGACGACATCCTGATCCGCAACACCACCGAGTACGAGCTGATCAGCACCGAGAGCGTGCGCGGCGGGTCGCTGGTGGAGTACAGCTACACCGCGAAGCTGAAGAAGGACGTCAAGGCCGCGGACCTCATCAACGAGCTCCGGGTCGTCAACGCCGGCCAGAAGGCCACCGTCCTGACCGGGTACGACCAGACGGACATGTGACATGACGGACTCCACCAACGCCAAGCGCACGCCGCTACGGCACCGGGTGCCGGTGCGGCTGCGCCACCACTGGAAACTGCTCGTCACCGCCATCGCGGTGTGCGTGGTCGTGGCCCTGGTCTTCGGTGCCAGCATGGTGCGCCCGTACATCACCTCGGACCTGGTGTCCGAGACGGTGATCACGCAGAACATCGAGGGCGACACCGACCTCTTCGACGACGGCGGCGACCACACCATCGACATCACCTTCAACCAGACCGAGTACGACGAGATGATCTCCACGTTCCAGAACGAGGGTGAGAAGGAGTACATCCGTGCCGACATCACCATCGACGGGACGCTGATCGAGAACGTCGGGCTACGGCTCAAGGGCAACTCCACGCTGTCGTCGCTCAGCGGCGGCATGGGTGGCGGCATGGGCGGCGAGATGGGCGGCGGTCCCGGCGAGAACGAGGACGACGCCGCTGCCGATGACGCTGCTGCCGACGACACCACCGCTGACACCGAGGCAGACGACGCCGAGCAGGGCGGCATGGGCGGCGGAGGTGGAGGCATGATCCAGCTCTCCGAGGACTCCCCCGAGGACCTCCCGTGGCTGATCAGCTTCGACGAGTACGAGGAGGGTCGCGCCTACGAGGGCATGACCGAGATCGCGTTGCGTCCTGCCACCAGCGGTTCAGACGTGGCGTTGAACGAGGCGCTCGCCCTGGAGATGACCGCCGAGGCCGGCCAGACGACGCAGGACTACAGCTTCACCTCGGTGTCGGTCAACGGCGGCGACTCGGTGGCGCGCATCGTGCTCGACACCCCGGACGCCCCGTGGGCGGACGAGTTGGGCAACGGTGTGCTCTACAAGGCGCGTGCCGACGGTTCCCTGGACTACCTGGGCGAGGACCCGACGGAGTACGAGGACTCCTTCAAGCAGATCAACAGCGAGGGCGGGTACGACCTGCAGCCGGTGATGAACCTGTTGAAGTTCCTCAACGAGTCCACCGACGAGGAGTTCGCCGAGCAGCTCGACGACTACATCGACGCGGAGTCCTACGCGGAGTACCTGGCGATGCAGGAGATCCTGTCGAACAACGACGCGATGGACGGCCCGGGCAACAACTACTACCTCTGGTACGACGCCGACGAGGAGCAGTTCACGATCCTGTCCTGGGACCTGAACATGTCGCTGTCCGGCGGCATGGGCGGTGGCGGCGGCATGGGTGGCGGCATGGGTGCCGACACCACGCAGGACGACACCACGCAGGACGACGCGACGGGCGATGCCGCCGACGGCACCGCAGATGACGCCGCTGCGTCCGGCGAGATGCCGCAGATGCCCGACGGTGCTGCAATGGGCGAGATGGGCGACATGGGCGACATGGGCGAGATGCCCGAAGGCGGCATGGGCGGCCCCGGCGGCGGTGACGAGGACGGCGAAGGCGGCGGTGGTCCAGGCGGCGGAAGTGGCAGCAGCATCCTCAAGGAGCGTTTCCTCGACAACGAGGAGTTCCGTGCGATGTACGACAGCGCCTACTCCGACCTGTACGACCAGCTGATCGCCAGCGGGTACGCGCTCGACACCCTCGACGAGCTCACGGAGCGGGCGGTCGCCGCCGGCGACACCGGTGCCGAGACGCTCTCCGAGTCGATCCGCTCGACCCTGGAGTCCGTCAGCGAGGAGGCCCCCGAGCCCAGTACCGGTATGGGCGGCGGTATGGGTGGTGGCATGGGCGGCGGTATGGGTGGTGGCATGGGTGGTGGCATGGGCGGCGGACGTCCCGACGACACCGATACCGACACTGGCACCCAGGCAGATCAGACCGACCAGACTGATCAGACCGACGCCTGAGTCACCCTCGGCAGAGAAAGAGTCCCGGTCACCGTCCCCATGGGACGGTGACCGGGACTCTTTCCGGCTACGGGCTGTCACTGCCCGCGGCCGCGTCAGTAGTGTGCGGGCGGGTCACTTCCGGGGAAGGACTCCTCCTCCCACTGGTCGACCCTGTTCTCGGCGGCCTCGTGGCTCTCCTTGCCGGAACCGGGACGCTCGGACTCGTCGTCCGCGATCTTCTTCTTGGCCAGGTCCTCGTCGTCGCGCTTCTTGTCGTCGCTCATCGTGACCTCCATGTACCTGTCGGAAATGTCGGGATCCGTTACAGGCCCCAGGTTACGCTCCCCGCCCGCTACCCTGCAGCCTCGACAGCGTCGAATTCTCCGCCCAGTTCCTCCGCCAACGCCACGATGACGCCCTCCGGCCCACGGAGGTAACACAGCGAATAGGCGTCCCCGTAGCGCACGATCTCCCCCATCAACGTCGCCCCACGAGCGCGAAGTCGCCGGACGGTGTCGTCCAGGTCGTCGACGGCGAACATGAGTTGCCGCAGCCCCGGGCGCTGCACCGGCTCGGGCGCACCCGGCGCGGCGTCGGATTCCGGGGCCAGGTACCTGGTCAGCTCGATGCGTCCGTGCCCGTCGGGGGTGTGCAGCATCGTGATGTCGGCGACGACCCCCTCGATCCCGCAGATCCCGTCGACCCAGCGGCCCTGGACCTGTGTACTGCCGTCGACGTGCATCCCCAGTTCCACGAAGAAGTCGACCGCACCGTCGAGGTCCCCGACGACGACGGTCACGTGGTCCATGCGTTGCAGTGCCATGCCGACCGAGGATAGCGGCGTGCGGCTCAGCGCCGCTCGCCGCTGCGCAGCGGAGGTGTTCCGGGAACGTCCACGGTGGCGGCGAGGCTTCCCAGCAGCTTCAGGCGTTCCTCGGTGGGGCTGCCGGGTTCGGCGGTGTAGCCGAACATGAACCAGTCCGGGTTGGCGGGCAGGTCCATCGCCTCGTAGGTCAGTTCCAGGTCGCCGACGTCGGGGTGGTTGATGCGTTTCACCCCGGCGCGGTGGTGGCGCACGTCGTGGGCGGCCCAGCGCTGCCGGAAGGCGTCGCTGCGGGTCACCAGTTCACCGATCAGGTCGGTCAGTCCCTTGTCGTGGGGGTTCTGGCCGGCGTAGGTGTGCATCGTGGCGACGATGGCGTCCGCCCCGGCGTCCCACTCGGGGAAGAAGGTGCGCGCCGCCGGGCTGAGGAACATGAACCGTGCGGTGTTGCCGCGCCCGTCGGCGTCCTGTAGTACCGGCGCGTACAGCGCCCGGCCCAGGGCGTTGGCGGTGACCAGGTCCATGCGCCGGTCGCGCACCCAGACCGGGGCGCCGGTGACGGCGTCGACGAAACGTTGCAGACCCGGCGTCACCGTGCGTACCTGCCGGCCCCGCTTGCCCTGCCGCCGCGCCGGGTAGGGGTCGGCGGCGCGGGCGAGGTCGTGGAGGTGGTCGTTCTCGGCGTCGTCGAGGCGGAGGGCGCGCGCCACGCTGTCGAGGATCTCCGGGGACACCCCGCGCAGGTCCCCGCGTTCCATCTTCGCGTAGTAGTCCACGCTGATGCCGCCGAGCATGGCGACCTCCTCGCGGCGCAGCCCGGGCACGCGGCGGCGTCCACCGCCGATGATCCCGACCTGCTCGGGGGTCACCTTGTCACGCCTGCTGCGCAGGAAGTCGCCGACCTCGTTTCGCTGATCCATGCCCTTCACGCTAACCGTCGCTGCGCGCCCGTGGGGTGTACGGCGAATACACGGATCAGTCGTCACTTCCCGCGGGTGTCCGCGCGCGGTGCAATGGATGCCATGACAACCAGTACCACCGGCACAACCTCCCCGCCCCGCCACACCACCATGATCATGGTGCTGGTGCTGGCGAGCTACTTCATGATCCTGCTCGACAACTCGATCATCTTCACCGGCCTGCCGCAGATCCAGGCGTCCTTCGGCCTGTCGGACGCCGCGGCGGCGTGGACGCAGAACGCCTACACACTGGTCTTCGGCGGGCTGATCCTGCTCGGCGCACGCCTCGGCGACGTCCTGGGACGTCGGCGGGTGTTCATCGCCGGGCTGGCCGTGTTCGGCGTCGCCTCCCTGCTGGTCGGCGCGGCGCAGGACGCCACGTGGTTGATCGCCGCCCGGGCGGTGCAGGGCGCCGGCGCGGCGGTCGTCGCACCGTCCTCCCTGTCGTTGATCACCGCGCTCTTCCCCGCCGGCCCGCAGCGCACGCGGGCCACCGCGGCCTACGGCACCACCGCCGGGCTGGGCGCGAGCCTGGGTCTCGTCGTCGGCGGGGCGTTGGCCTCCGCGGTGTCCTGGCGGGCTGGTTTCCTGGTCAACGTGCCCATCGCGGTGGTGATGAGCGTGCTCGCCGCACGCTACCTGCCCTGCTTCCGGACGGTCCGGGCGCGTTTCGACCTCACCGGCGCGCTGACGTCCACGGTGGGCATGGGTGCGGTGGTCTACGGCATCATCAACGCCGGCGAAGACGGGTGGACGCAGCCGCGCGCACTCGGCCCGCTGCTCGGCGGGCTGGTCGTGCTCGTGCTCTTCGTCGTCGCCGAGCGGGTCGCACCGCAGCCGGTCCTGCCCCTGCGGCTGTTCGCCAGCCGGCAGCGCTCCGGGGCGGCGGTGGCGCGGCTGTTGTTCGCCGGCACGATGATCGCCTACTTCTTCTTCACCACGCAGCTCTTCCAGGGCGTCTACGGGTGGTCGCCCTTGCAGGCGGGGCTGGGGTTCCTGCCGATGACGGCGGTGCAGTTCGCCGTCTCCCTGGCGGTCCCCCGGCTGACCGGCCGGTTCGGCGGCGCTCCCCTGCTGCTCGTCGGGCTGCTCACGGTCACCGCAGGCATGGCGTGGATGACGGGACTGGACGCCTCGACCAGCTACCTGGCCGGCGTCGTCGGCCCGATGGTGCTGCTCGGCGCGGGCCAGGGCCTCACCTTCGGCCCGCTGACCTCCGCGGGGGTCGCCGGCGCACTGCCGCAGGACGCGGGGGCGGCGTCCGGCCTGGTCAACGCCGCCCACCAGCTCGGCTCCACGCTCGGGGTGGCGGTGCTCACCGCCGCGGCGGCCGGCGCGGACACCGTCCTCGGACGCGTCGTGGACGCCTACCGGGGCGGGACGCTCATGCTCGTCGTCGCCGTGCTCGCCGCCGCTGTCGCCGTCCTGCCGCTCGCGCGAAAGCGCTACTTGCCGGCGTAGACGGGGAAGGCGCTGGACTCGCCGTAGTCGCGCTCGTCGAGGCCGCGCAGGGTGTCCATGTCGGCCTCGCTGATCTCGAAGTCGAGCTCGGCGTTGGAGCGCATGTGCTCCGGGTTCGCCGTCTTCGGCAGGGAGACCGTGCCCAGCTGCAGGGTGTAGCGGATGCACAGCTGCGGCACGCTCACCCCGTAGCGCGCGGCGATCCGGCCCACGTTGTCGTTGTCCAGGATCTCCCCGTGGGCGATCGGCGAGTACGCCTCGACCACGATGTCCTTGGACGCGCAGTAGTCCAGCAGCCCGGCCGGGGTGTTGCCGGCGTGCACCAGCAGCTGGTTGACCTGCGGGGTCACGGTGCAGGCGCCGAGGATGTTGTCGAGGTCGGCCTCCCGGAAGTTCGACACCCCGATCGCCCGCAGCTTGCCGGCCTTGTACGCATCTTCCAGGGCACGCCACGCCTGACGGTTGCCCTCGGCGTAGTCGCCGCCGCGGAAGTCGTCCCACGGCTGCGGGGAGTGGATCAGCATCAGGTCGACATAGTCCAGGCCCATGGTCTCCAGCGAGCCGTCGATCGCGGCGACGGCCTCGTCGTAGTCCTTGACCTCCGCGGCGAGTTTCGTGGAGACGAACAGGTCCCCGCGCGCCACGTCGCTGGTACGCACGCCCTCCCCCACGCCGCGTTCATTGCCGTAGGCCTGGGCGGTGTCGATGTTGCGGTAACCGGCGTCCACGGCGTCGCTCACGGCCTGGGCGGCCTTGTCGTCGTCGATGAACCAGGTGCCCAGCCCCAGCGCGGGGATGGTGACGTCGTTGTTCAGGGTCAGTGTCTCGGTGTAGCTCACGGTCGGCTCCTTCTAGCTCAGGTTCTCGTAGTGCTCGTCGGTGACCGGTTCCAGCCACTCGTTGGAGGTGTCCTCGCCGGGCACCTCGACGGCGAGGTGGGTGAACCAGGAGTCCGCCTTCGCGCCGTGCCAGTGCTTCCGGCCGGCGGGGATGCTCACCACCGTGCCGGGCGTCATGCTCACCGGGGCCTCGCCCTCGGCCTGGTACCAGCCGCTCCCGTCGGCGCACAGCAGGATCTGCCCGCCGCCGGACGAGGCGTGGTGGATGTGCCAGTTGTTGCGGCAGCCCGGCTCGAAGGTCACGTTGCCGATGGTCACGCCCTCGGTGGTGAGCATGGTCAGGAAACTCTGCCCCACGAAGTACTCGGCGAAGGCCGTGTTGGGCTCCCCGATCGGGAAGGTCGGTGTGTAGTCACTCATAATTGTGCTCCTCTAAAAGGTCAGGACGATTTTTCCGTCGGCGTCGCCGCTGCGCAGGCGTGTTACGAGACTATCCACGTCGGACGCCGCGAGCGTGGAGTCGATCACCGGACGGATCTCCCCGCGCGCGACGGCGGGGACCACCTCCGGCAGCAGCCCGGCGATGGTGCGCGCCATCTCGGCGTCGCGGGTGAAACCGAAGGACACGCCGTGCACCGTGAGGTGCCGGTAGGACAGCGCGTCCAGGTCGATGGTGGACGCCGCCCCGGCGAGCCGGCCGATGTTCACCACGTGCCCGTCCACCGCGGTCGCGGGCAGGCAGTCGGCGAAGGTCTGCCCGGCGACGTGGTCGAGCACCACGTCCACCCCGCGCCCGTCGGTCGCGGCGAGCACCACCTCGGCGAGGTCCTCCTCACCGGTGACGACGACCACGTCCGCGCCCAGCGCGGTGAGCCGCTCCCGCGCGGCCGCCGAGCGCGTCGTCGCGATCACGCAGGACGCCCCGAGCGCCTTCGCCGTCTGCACGCCGATCATGCCGATACCGCTGGTGGCACCGGTGACCAGGACGCTGCGTCCGGCCCGGAACTGCGCCACCGTGAGCGCGCCGTGCTCGGTGAGCAGGCCCGTCGGCAAGGCGCAGGCGACCTCGGGGGCCAGCCCCTCGGACCGCGGCAGGACGAACCGGTGGTCGGCGACGACGTACTCGGCGAAGGACGCCGGCACCGAACCCATCACCGCATCGCCGACCTGCCACGTCCCGGCGTCCTCCCCGACGGCGACGATCTCACCGGCGTACTCGAAGCCGGCGGTGAACTCACTGTCCGCCGCATCGAGCATCGGCAGGTCCGCGTTGTTCGTCGCGGACGCGTAGTTTCGGACCAGGACCTCCCCTGCCGCGGGCGTCGGGGTCTCGACCTCGTCGAGGACCCATACCGGACCACGTCCGGCGACAAGTGCACGCATATGCCATCTCCTTCGCTTCTCTGGGCTACCGCCCCATACTTCTCCCCCGCAGCAGGCCCCGCAGCGGAGGAAAACATCCTGGGACAAATCCCTCCCCCGCTGACATACTGGTGCGATGAGCGGCGACACCCGGATGAGCGAACTCGGCACCTTCCTGCGCACCCGGCGCAGCGAACTGACTCCACGGCAGGCCGGTGTCACACAGACCCCGGGCCCGCGCCGGGTGCCCGGGCTGCGCCGCGAGGAGGTCGCCTCCCTGGCCAACATCAGCACCGACTACTACACCCGCGTCGAGCAGGGCCGCATCCGCGTGTCCGCACCCGTACTCACCGTCCTGGCCGATGTGCTGCAGCTCGACGAGGACCAGCGCTCCTACCTGGTCAGCCTCTCCGGCAAGGACCTGGTCCGCACCCCGCGCCGGGTGGGGCAGACCGTACTGCCGCAGCTACGCCGGGTGCTCGACGACCTGAGCACCACCCCGGCGATCGTCATGGGCCGACGCATGGACATCCTGGCGTGGAACCCCTTGGCCGCGGCGATGATGCTCGACTTCGGCGAGGTCCCCGCAGCCCGGCGTAACTACGTACGACTACTGTTCACGGATCCCAGGATGCGGGCGTTGTACAAGGACTGGGAGACCGTGGCACGCACCGCGGTGGCGCAGCTGCGCATGGAGGCGGCGAGGTACCCGGACGACGCCCGGCTGACCGCCCTGGTCGGCGAACTCTCCGTGGGCGACGCCCAGTTCGCCTCCTGGTGGGCCGCCCGCACCGTGGCCAGCCTGACCACCGGCACCAAGACCCTGGTGCACCCGGAGGTCGGCGAACTCGAACTCGACTGGGACACCCTGGTCAAGGCCGACGACCCGGAGCAGCAGATCGTGGTGTGGACCGCCGGGGAGGACACCGCGACCCGTGCGGCGCTGCGCCGCCTCGCCGGCCAGGCCTGAGCGTCCGAACCCTGGCACGGGGTGCCCGGGCCAGATAGGCTCATGGCCGTCTCAATAATTCTCCACGATTCTCCACACATTCCTCACGAAAGAGAGAAGTATGCTCTACGACGTCCCCAAGCCCACCGAGGCCCTGCTGATCACCGGTGGCATGATCGCCCGCAAGCCCGACAACCCCTACCGGGTGGTCATCGGCGGCGGCGCCTGGTCGGTGCCGGTGCTGCACCGGGTCCAGCGCTTCCACATCGGCGCGAACACCGTGAACATCGCGGTGCGCGCCCAGTCGAAGCAGAACGTGGACGTGGACGTCGAGGCTTCCGTGGTCTTCTCCGTGACCGCCGAGAAGAACAGCGTCATCGAGGCCGCGAACCGTTTCCTGGGCGTCGACACCGGCCAGATCGTGTCCACCGCGCAGGACATCTTCTCCGGTGAGACCCGCGCGATGATCGGGCAGCTCACCGTGGAGGAGATGATCTCCGACCGCACCGCCCTGGCCAGCCAGGTGCTCTCCAACGCCGAGCCGCGGATGCTGCGCTTCGGCTGGCAGATCGACAGCTTCCAGATCAACTCGATCAGCGACCCGAACGGCTACATCCAGGCCCTGTCCGCCCCCGAGCTCGCCCGCGTACAGCGTGAGCGTGCCGTGGCCGAGGCCCAGCGCGACGCGGAGATCGCCGAGGAGCAGCAGAAGTCCGAGCGCCGCAAGTCCGACTTCCAGCGCGAGACGGACACCAAGGTCGCCGAGAACACCAAGGAGATCGCCGCAGCGAAGGCCGAGGCGGACGCTGCGGGACCGCGCGCCGAGGCCGAGGCCCAGGAGCAGGTCATCGCCGCGCAGGCCGCCCTGGCCCAGCGTCGGGCGGTCACCGACCGTGAGGTGGCCGAGGAACAGGCCCGTCTGGCGCAGTCGCAGGCGTCGCTGCGTGAGCAGGAGCTGGTCACCGAGGTCATCAAGCCGGCCGAGGCGGAGGCCGAGCGCACCCGCATCAACGCCGAGGCGAAGGCCACCGCCCTGCGCACGGAGGCGGAGGCCGTGGCGTCCAACAACGGGGTGATCCTGGACAAGCAGGTCGTCGACCAGCTGCCGGAGATCTTCACCGCCATGGCCGAGGGCCTGACGGGTGCGAACCTGACGATGGTCGGCGAGGGTCAGGACCTGACGAAGCTGCTCGGGCAGTTCGCCGCGGTGATCCCGAACCTGCGCGAGACCGCCGCCGGTTCCCGTGGCGGCGACGTCGCCACGGTCGACTGACCCCCTACCCCAGCGCGAGGACGCCGTTGACCACCAGGGTCACGGCGCCGGCGAAGGCGAGCACGGTGGCGATCTTCCTGGTGCCCTCGCTGGAGATGCGGTCGTAGAGCCGGTCGCCGAACCAGGCGCCGACGAAGATCGCCGCGATGGTGACCGCCCACAGCCACCAGGGCAGACCGCCGACGTCGAGTCCGCCGAGGATCACGATCTTCAGCAGGAACGACAGGGTGTTGGCGACCATGATCACCGGGTGCAACGTGGCCACGAAGTCCCGGTAGTCCCAGCCGGTCAGGCGGGCGTAGACCGTGAACGCCGGCGCCGCGATACCGGCCACGGTGCTCATGAACCCGCCGGCCGCACCGGCGATGAGCATCGGGACCCGGGAGTGCTCGGACAGCCGGGCCTGGTCGGGCTGGAACATGGTCACCGCGAGGGCGAGGAGCACGAGCACACCGACGGTGATCAGCAGCCACGGGCCGTCGATCATCATGACCACGAACACCGCCGGCAGCGAGCCGAGCACCAGTCCCCCGGCGAGGAAGGCGAAACGCCTCCAGTCGGTGCGTTTGCGTACCGCCCAGGCGTTGTTCACCGCGTTGACGGTGGACAGTCCGTTGACGACGGTGACGCCGGCGGCGGGTCCGAGGACGACGGACAGCACGGGCCCGGCGATGAGCCCGACGCCCATACCGGTGATCCGCTGGAGAACCGCCCCGATGAGGACGGCGAGGACGAGGACGATCGCGGCGGTGGACACGATCTCACAGCATAGACGGGGCACGGCGGGTCCGACGGCACTACGTGGACTTCCGGGCGAGTCGACGCCCCGGCCGCCCCCGGCGCCCGCGGGGTGACCCCGCGTCGCGTGCCGGATCCGCCCGATTCTCGGCACGAAAAGACCGGATCGTGCACGCTACCGTGGGTCCGCGCGGCCCGCCGGGAAAATTCGGTGCCCCCAGTCGGACTCGAACCGACACTGCGCGGATTTTAAGTCCGCTGCCTCTGCCAATTGGGCTATAGGGGCGGGAGCGCGCTAACTGTTGCGCTCGATGACCTCGGCGAGGATACCGTCGAGGATATCCTTCTCACTCACCGTGATCGACGTCAGGCCCCGGTCCAGGAAGCGGGACGCGAAGGCGTCGATGACGATCGCACCGCCACCGATCACGTCCGCACGGCCCGGGTGCATCGCCGCATGTCCACGCCGCTGCTCCACGGTCTCCCCCAGCAGGGAACGAGCCGTGGACCGGAACTCCTCCAGGTCCAGCTCCGACATGTGGGTCTGCTCCGGGTTGTACTCGGTCAGCCCCTTCTGGATCGCGGCCACGGTGGTCACCGTGCCCGCCACGCCGACCACGCGGGTGACCGACCCCAGGTCCACGTTCTCCTCCACGGTCTCCATCAGCCCGTCGACGTAGGCCCTCGCCTCGCTGATCTCCTCGTCGGTGGGCGGCACGGAGTGCAGGTAGCGTTCGGTGAGCCGCACGCAGCCCATGTCCGCCGAGTACGCCTGGCCCGCACCGTCGCCGTACGCGTCGACGACGAACTCGGTGGATCCGCCGCCCAGGTCGATCACGCAGACCGGCCCGTCGACCTCACCCAGGTCCGCCACCGCGCCGGCGAAGGACAACTGCGCCTCGCGCACCCCGGAGACGACCTCTGCCTGCACACCGGGGGCCACGCGGCCCAGGTGACGGCGGGTGATGGCGAAGAAGTCCTCACGGTTCTCCGCGTCACGCGTTGCCGACGTCGCCCCCATCATCACGTCGGTGACACCGTTCATGATCATCCGGTCGGCGTACACGCCCAGCGCCTCGTCGACACGGTCCAACGCGGCCTCGGCGAAACGTCCCGTGGCGTCCACACCCTGGCCGAGGCGCACGATGATGTTGTCGCGGTTGATCTCCCGCAGGGAACCGTCCTCCTGCACCTCGCTGATCAGCAGGCGGATGGAGTTGGTGCCGCAGTCGATGGCGGCGAAGGTGCCGGTCATTACTTCTCCTCGTCGGAACGGTCGTCGGAACGGTCGTAGGTCATCTCGTCGACGTGCTCGTCGAAGGCGGCGTCGATGGAGGTGCCGAGGTCTTCGGGCGTCGGCCAGTCCGCGGGGATGGCGGTGCCGGACAGCTTCGGGGTGTGCGCGGCGGCCAGGGCCACGGCCTCGGTGCCGAGGCGCACCCGCGACGGCCCCTCTGCCAGTGCGTAGGCGATGAGCACGTGCAGGCACTTCACCCGGTCGGGCATGCCGCCGCCGGAGAAGTCGGTGCCCAGGGACTCGATGGCGTTGCGCTCGGCGAGGAAGTGCTCGTGGGCGGCCTGGTAGTCGGCGGCCAGCTCGGCGTCCTCCCGCAGGCGCGCCTGCATCGTGCGCATCACGCCGGCGACCTCCAGGCGGGACGCCTCGGCGGTGAGCCGCGGGTCGGTGAGGTAGTACAGCGTGGGGAACGGGGTGCCGTCCGGAAGCCGCGGCGCGGTCTTCACCACGGCCGGCGCGCCGTCCGGGGTGCGGTAGGAGACCTCGATCGCGCCACGGATCTTGCGTCCGAGCTGACGGGACATGGTCTCGTAGTCGGCGTCGCTGACCGTACTATCAGTCACTACTGTGCTCCCTGCTGTTGCTGTTGCTGCTGCTCCTGCAGTTCGCGCTGCAGGTCCGGGTCGCCCTCCTGGGCGGGGTCCTCCGGCTGGTCCGGGTCAATCGGCAGATTACCGGAACCGCCGTCGGAGTCCCCGTCCTGCCCCTCGTCAGCGGAGCCGTCGTCCTCGTCGTCCGGGGTGGCGACCGAGCCCCACAGCTGGGTGTACCAGGGGTCCGGCTCGGCGTCGTCCTTCTCCATGCCCGGGTCGGTCGGCGAGCTGGTGTCGATGCGCGGGTCCATCAGCCGGAAGGCCGACTCCCCCGGCTCCACGACACCCAGGCGGGTGCGGGCCTGCTCGCGCACGTAGGCCTCGCTGTTGTAGCGGTCGAGTTCCTCGTTGAGGTCGTCGCGCTCGGCGAGCTGACGCTCGATCGTGGCGTTGACCTCGGCGAGCTCGGCGCGCTGCTGGAAGTAGTTGCGCAGCGGGGTGGCCACGGACAGGGCGACGAAGGCGAGCACCAGGATCACCGCGACGGTGACCAGCGGGTTGACCTTCTTCGGCAGCTCCACGAAGGAGCGGGCCAGTTTGCGGGGTGCCTGGCGCACCTCACGCTGACGGCGGTCACGGCCCTCCACGGACCGTGGTCGTGGCAGACCGGGACCGTCGGTCCGGGCGCTGTCGCGCTCGTCCGACGGTCTCGTGTCTTCCCGGTCCCTCCGGTCACGCGTTCCCATAGGGGACGATACTAGCCCGTTGCCGCGGGACTACTTCGCAGTGAACCGCGGGAAGGCGGAAGCGCCGGCGTAGACGGCCGCGCCTTCCAGGTAGCTCTCGATGCGCAGCAGCTGGTTGTACTTGGCCACGCGCTCGGAACGGGCCGGGGCACCGGTCTTGATCTGGCCGCAGTTCAGGGCGACGGCCAGGTCGGCGATGGTGGTGTCCTCGGTCTCACCGGAGCGGTGCGACATCATGGTCTTGTAGCCGGAGTTGTGTGCCAGGGCGACCGCGTCGAAGGTCTCGGTGAGGGTACCGATCTGGTTGACCTTGACCAGCAGGGCGTTGGCGACGTCCTCGTCGATGCCGCGGCGCAGACGCTCCGGGTTGGTGACGAAGAGGTCGTCGCCGACGAGCTGGACCTTGTCGCCGATCTCGGCGGTGAGCTTGGCCCAGCCCTCCCAGTCGTCCTCGTGCAGCGGGTCCTCGATGGAGACCAGGGCGTACTCGTCGACGAGCTCGCCGTAGACCTTGGCCATCTCCTCGGCGGTGCGCTTGCCGCCCTCGAAGTTGTAGTGGCCGTCCTCGTAGAACTCGGACGCGGCGACGTCCAGCGCCAGGGCGACGTCCGTGCCGAGGGTGTAGCCGGCGGCGGAGATGGCCTCGTCGATGACGTCGAGCGCGGCACGGGTGGAGTCGACGGAGGGGGCGAAGCCGCCCTCGTCACCCAGGCCGGTGGACAGTCCCTTGTCCTTGAGGACCTTCTTCAGGGAGTGGTAGACCTCGGCGCCGATGCGCAGGGCCTCGCTGAAGGTCTCCGCACCGATCGGGGCGATCATGAACTCCTGGACGTCCACACCGGAGTCGGCGTGGGCGCCACCGTTGAGGATGTTCATCATCGGCACCGGCAGGACGTGGCCGTTGGGGCCGCCCACGTAGCGGAAGAGCTGCAGGCCGGCGGACTCGGCGGCGGCCTTGGCCACGGCCATGGACACGCCCAGGATGGCGTTCGCGCCGAGGCGGGACTTGTTGGGGGTGCCGTCCAGCTCGATCATCGCCTGGTCGACGAGACGCTGGTCGTCGGCCTCGAGCCCGGCGAGGGCCTCATCGATCTCGTCGATGACGTTGCGGACGGCCTCGAGCACGCCCTTGCCGAGGTAGCGGTCGCCACCGTCGCGCAGCTCGTGGGCCTCGTGGACGCCGGTCGACGCTCCGGAGGGTACGGCGGCGCGGCCGACGGAGCCGTCGTCCAGACCGACCTCGACCTCGACGGTCGGGTTACCACGGGAGTCCAGGATTTCGCGGGCGATGATCTGCATGATTTCGGCCATGTGGCTGTCAGCCTCCTCGGCTGGGAATGTCGGTGGATATCAGACACCACCATTCTGCCCTATCCGCCGCCGGCGCGTCAGGCAGCTTGGCCGAGTGCGTAGTTCGCCGCGGCGTCGCGCACCTCGACCATGTACTCCTCGGAGCGGTTGTAGGCGAACAGTGCCCGGGTCCACCCGTCGGCGGTGTCGAGGTCGCGGTCGTTTCCGCAGAGCAGACGGCCGGACGCCGCGGCGGCGTCGGCGATGTCGTGGGGGTCTCCCCCGGCACCGTAGGTCCCCCACGTTTCGGGGAGGAACTGCATCGGCCCCACCGCCCGGTCGTACTCGGGGTCGCCGTCGAGTTCGCCGTTGTCGGTGTCGGGGATCTCCATGAAGCTACCCGAACCGTCCAGCCGCGGGCCGATGATCTGCCCGCCGTCGGCGCCCGCACCGTAGGTGCCGTGGTGGGACTCCACGTAGCCGATGCCGGCCAGGGTATTCCACGCCAGGTTGCAGGACGGGAACTCGTTCGCGGCCGTCTGCGCACCGGAGACGTAGCCCTCCAGGTGCTCCTCCGACATGTCGAGCGTCTCGGCGGTGGCGGCGACGTCGTGCACGGTCACCGCGCGGGCCGGGGGCACGTTCTCGGGCACCGGGACGCGTTCCTCCTCGGGCTCCTGTTCGTCGACGAGGAAGACCCCGACCACGATCACCACCAGCAGGACGGTGGCGACCAGGCCGAGGAACCCACCGCAGCCTGCACGTCCGCTGGGACGGGTCCGCTCTGGTCCTGCACTCCCTGAACCCCCTGCCGTCACATCTCCTCCGCGCGGCACAGGATCGCCGTGAGGGAGGCGACGGAGAGCTGGACGTCGCGCCCCTCGACGGACAGCACGGCCATGTCCGGGTAGGGGCGCTCCCCGACCACCAGGTGGATTCCGGGGGCGATGCCGTTGTCCTGCAGGTAACGCAGCAGCGCACCGTCGCGGTCGCTCACGCGGTCGACGAGCAGGCGCTGGCCCTCGGTCGCCTCGGCCAGCGGCAGGGTCTCGGGCGCGGTGATGGTGCCCTCGGCGTCCGGGATCGGGTCACCGTGCGGGTCGCGGGCGGGGTGGCCCATGATCGTGTCGATGCGGGCGATGAAGGTGTCGGACACGGCGTGCTCGAGCACCTCGGCCTCGTCGTGGACCTCGTCGACGCCGTAGTCGAGTTCGCGCAGCAGGTAGGTCTCGATCAGGCGGTGACGCCGCACCATCTGCAGCGCCAGCCGGCGCCCGTCGTCGCTGAGGGTGATGTCACCGTAGGGGGCGTGGACGACCAGACCCTCGGCGACCAGCCGCTTGACGGCCTCGGACGCGGTGGAGCGACGTTGCCCCAGTTCGTCGGCGAGGACGGAGAGGGACGCGCCGCTGCGGTCCCACTCCTGGAGGTCGTAGATCTTCTTGAGGTAGTCCTGCGACCGGTCGGGCAGATCGGTGACATGCATGGCGGAGACTTTACCCCACCCTGACCTCCACCCGACCGCCGCTTCGGCGCATGTTTGCGAGTTCCCCACTCTAAAATATAGAGTTCAATGAATTGAACTCATGACAACGAGATGGAGAAATCACGTGAGAAGAACCCCCGCCGCCGCGGTCCTGGCCGCCGCCTGCGGCCTCACCGCCTGCAGCAGCGCAGCGTCCGACGACACCCCGGAGGTGCTCGCCACCTTCACGATCCTGGCCGACATGGCACAGCAGGTCGCCGGCGACACCCTCGAGGTCGCCTCGCTGACCCGCCCCGGCGCGGAGATCCACGGCTACGACCCCACCCCCGGCGACATCCGCACCGCCGCCGGCGCCGAGGTGATCCTGAACAACGGGCTGGGGCTGGAGAACTGGGTCGACAAGCTCACCGCCGACTCCGACGCCACCCGTGTCACCGTCACCGAGGGCATCGACCCGCTGCCGATCGCCGGCACGGACGAACCGAACCCGCACGCCTGGATGAGCCCGACCCTGGCGACGGCCTACGTCGACAACATCGCCGACGCCCTCAGCGACCACCGCCCGGCGGACGCCGACACCTTCCGCGCCAACGCGGCGTCCTACAAGGAGCAGCTCGACGAGGTGCGCGGCGACCTCGTCGACGGCCTCGCCCACCTGCCGGAGAACCAGCGCGTACTGCAGACCTGCGAGGGGGCGTTCAGCTACCTCACCGCCGACGCCGGGCTCACCGAGAGCTACATCTGGCCGGTCAACTCCTCGGCGCAGATCACCCCGGCCCAGGTGCGGGACGCCGCCGACGTGGTCCGCGACAACGACGTGCCGGCGGTCTTCTGCGAGTCCACCGTGGACCCGGGCCCGAAGGAGCAGCTCATCCGCGAGACCGGCGCGCAGGACGGCGGCACCCTCTACGTCGACTCGCTGACCGACGCCGACGGCGACGCACCGACCTACCTCGACCTCATCCGTCACGACGTCGACACCATCGTCGCCGGCCTAGGTGGCGAACGGTGACCCCGGCGATCGAGCTTCAGCACGTCTCGATGGCCTACGGCCAGGTCCAGGCCCTGCAGGACGTCTGCCTCACCCTGCCCGCCGGCGCCGTCCACGGGCTGATCGGTATCAACGGCGCCGGCAAGTCCACGCTCTTCGGCGTGCTCACCGGTTCCATCCGGCCGGACGCCGGCACGGTGCGCGTCCCCGGCCCCGTCGCCTACGTCCCGCAGTCCGAGAAGGTCGACTGGACGTTCCCGGTGAGCGTGCGCGACGTGGTCACCGCCGGACGCCACGGGCACATGGGCCCGTTGCGGCGTCCCCGTGCCGCCGACCGCCGCGCCGTGGACGACGCCCTGGCACGCACCGACCTCACCGACCTCGCCGGACGCCAGATCGGCCAGCTCTCCGGCGGGCAGCGCAAGCGCGCCTTCGTCGCCCGCGGGCTGGCGCAGGACGCCGCGACGGTGCTGCTGGACGAACCCTTCGCCGGCGTGGACCGGCCGAGCCAGCGCACCGTCTCCGACCTGTTGCGCACCCTGGCCGACGACGGCCGGTGCGTGCTCATCGCCACCCACGACCTGGCGTCCGTGCCCGGGATGTGCGACACCGCCACCCTGCTGCAGCGCACCGTGGTCGCCCACGGCGCCCCGTCGGACGTGCTGGACAGGATGGTGCACTGATGGTCGAACTGCTCCTGGAACCCCTGCAGTACGGGTTCATCCAGCGTGCCCTGCTGGTGGCCACGGTCACCGCGGTGACCGCCGGGCTGCTGTCCTGCTGGCTGGTGCTGATCGGCTGGTCGCTGATGGGCGACGCGGTGTCCCACGCCGTGCTGCCGGGCGTGGTGGTGTCCTACATCCTCGGCTGGCCCTTCGCCGTGGGCGCGCTCATCGCCGCCCTGCTGGCCGTCGGCATGGTCGGTGCGGTGGGTAGGCGCACCACGTTGAAGGGCGACACCGCCATCGGCGTGATCTTCACCGCCCTGTTCGCCCTGGGGCTGGTGCTGTCGTCGGTGACCCCGGCGGGCACGAACCTGCAGGAGATCCTCTTCGGCAACCTGCTCGGCATCACCCACGACTCGCTGGTGCAGGTGCTCGTCTTCGGCACGGTCGCCCTGGTGGTGATGCTGGTGATGCGCCGCAACATCACCGCCTGGGCCTTCGACGCCGAGCATTCCCGCATCGTCGGCATGCCGACCGGGCTGATCCGCTGGACGGTGATGGTGTGCCTGGCGCTGGTGGTGGTCGCCTCGATGCAGGCGGTGGGTGTGATCCTCGTCGTCGCCCTGCTGATCACCCCGGGCGCCACGGCCTACCTGCTCACCAGGCGCATCGGACGCATGATGCTCATCGCCCCGGCCGTGGCCTGGGTCAGCTCGGTCGTCGGCATCTGGGCGAGCTTCCACCTCGACGTGTCCACCGGCGGCTCCATCGTGCTGGTCCAGGCCGGTATCTTCGTGCTGGTCTACCTCTTCGCCCCGCGGGAGGGACTGGTCACCACCGCGGTGCGGCGGGTCACTTCCCCCAGCCCTCCGGTGTCTCCTGTGCCTGCGCGTCGCTGAAGCGGTGCTCCAGCTCCCGGCGGAACTCCTCGACCGCGCCGATCAGGCGGTTGTCGGAGTCGCCGACGTCGTCGCGCTCCAGCCCGATCATCGGGAAGCGGATGTCGGTGGGGATCTCCGAGTCGTGCAGCCCGTACCCGCGGGCCAGGATGATGACCTCCTCGGCCGCCGACAGGGCAGAAGGTGCAGCCGGCGAGTCGGCCTCAGGGGTGTGCACCGCGGCGAAGCTGGAGGCGTGCGGTTCCTGCCGCCCGGTGGCCCCTGTGATCTCCGGGGTGGGTTCGGGCTTGTAGGGCGCCTTGCCCTCGGCGGCACGCCCCTCGGCCCACAGCCGGTCCTGCTCCTCGCGGGACACCGGACGCTCCACGTCCTCGAAGAGGTACGGCGCACGCGAGCGCATCTTGGCGACGAAGGCACCGGCCACGTGACCGATGTCGAAGGAGCCGCGCCGGTTGGCGATCTCGGAGTGGAAGAGCACCTGCAGCAGGATGTCGGCGAGTTCGCGGCACAGTTCCTGTTCGTCGGCCTGCCGGTCTGAGCCGGCCTCCTCGAGCCGGTCGACGACCTCGGCGAGCTCCTCGGTCTCCTCGCGCAGGTAGGCCAGCAGGCTGCGGTGGGTCTGGGACTGCTCCCACTCCCCCTGACGCATCGCGCGCGTCATCAACGCCACGGCGTCCTCGACCTCGTCGATCACCGAGGACGGGACCTCGGTGCGCGAGGTGCGCCGCAGCCCGGCGACCGCGGCGGTGTGGTCGTCCGTGCCGACGATCTCCCCGTCCACGACGCCGCCACCGGAGTAGTCGATCTCCGGCTCGGACGCCTCGGCGGCCCCCGGTGCCTCGATCTCCCGGTCACCGGCCATCTCCATCAGGAGGCTGGGTGCCTTGACCAGCGCGTCGCCGCGCTCGAGGCGCTCGGCGACGGCCTCGTTGGCGAGGTCGGTGGTGACGATCACGTCGGTGTCGTCGACGGTGTGCCCACCGAGGTCGGCGATGACCCAGCGGATGCGGACCGGCACCTCCTCGGTGTAGCAGACGTCATCACCGAGCAGCGGTACCGCCTCGACGGGCAGCATCGCGGGGAACCTGGGATCCAGCAGCACGACGGACATGGAGGTCAGTGTACCGGTTACCCGTTCGGTCTCAGCGGGTAACCGGCTCCGTGTGTCCGCCGGCGCCGGTGATCTCCCGGCGCGGCACCCCGGCCAGGTCCGTCAGGGCGTTGGCGCACCACTGCACGAGGTCGAGGTCACGCAGGGCGACGGCCCTCATGCCGGACCCCTCCTTGGGCACCGGGACCAGCACCGTCTTCGGTGTCGCCCGGTAGGTCGCCGCCGGGAACAGCCGCTTGAGCCGGACCTGGCCGGAGTCCGCCAGGGTGATCGGCGAGAAGCTGATCTTCGCCCCGGTCTGGATGACCTCGGTGACGTCCAGGTCGCGGCACACCATGCGTAGCCGGGCGACGACCACCAGTCGCTGCACCTCCTCGGGGATGTCGCCGTAGCGGTCGCGCAGCTCCTCGAGGACGTGGGCCAACGCCTCGTCGTCGGTGGCCTCGGCGAACTTGCGGTAGGCCTCCAGGCGCAGCCGTTCGCTGGCGATGTAGGTCACCGGGATGTGCGCGTCCACCGGCAGGTCGATGCGGATCTCGCGGCGCTCGGCGGTGTCGGAGCCGTCCACGGTCTCGCCGTCGGCCATCGCGCGGAAGGCCTCCACGGCCTCCCCGACCAGCCGGACGTACAGGTCGAAGCCGACCCCGGCGATGTGGCCGGACTGCTCGGCGCCGAGCACGTTGCCGGCGCCGCGCATCTCCAGGTCCTTCATCGCCACGGCCATGCCCGCGCCGAGGTCGTTGTTCTGCGCGATGGTGGTCAGCCGGTCGTAGGACGTCTCGGTGAGCGTCTCGCCCTTCGGGTAGAGGAAGTAGGCGTAGGCGCGTTCGCGGGAGCGCCCCACGCGGCCGCGCAGCTGGTGCAGCTGCGACAGGCCCATGTGGTGGGCGTTCTCCACGATCAGGGTGTTGGCGTTGGCGATGTCCAGGCCGGTCTCCACGATGGTGGTGCACACCAGCACGTCGAATTCGCGGTCCCAGAAGCCCTGCACCGTGGTCTCCAGCTGCTCCTCGCTCATCTGCCCGTGGGCGACGACGACCCTGGCCTCGGGGACGAGCTGGCGGATCCGCGAGGCGGTCTCCTCGATGCTCTTGACCTTGTTGTGCACGTAGAACACCTGGCCGTCGCGCAGCAGCTCACGACGCACCGCCGCGGCGACGTGCTTCTCGTCCTGCGAGCCGACGTACGTCAGCACCGGGTGCCGGTCCTGCGGCGGGGTGAGGATCGTGGACATCTCGCGGATACCGGCCATGGACATCTCCAGGGTGCGCGGGATCGGCGTGGCCGACATGGTCAGCACGTCGACGTGGGTGCGCAGCGACTTGATGTGCTCCTTGTGCTCCACTCCGAAGCGCTGCTCCTCGTCCACTATGATCAGCCCGAGGTTCTTCCACTGGATTCCGGTGCCCAGCAGCCGGTGCGTGCCGATCACGATGTCCACGGTGCCGTCGGCCATGCCGGCGAAGACCTCGGTGGACTCCTTCGGCGAGGTGAACCGCGACAGTTCCCGGATCTGCGTGGGGAAGTCCTGCATCCGGTCGATGAAGGTGCGGTAGTGCTGCTGGGCCAGCAGGGTGGTCGGCACCAGCAGGGCGACCTGCTTGCCGGACTGCACCGCCTTGAAGGCGGCGCGCACGGCGACCTCGGTCTTGCCGTAGCCCACGTCGCCCACGATGACCCGGTCCATGGGCACCGGCTTCTCCATGTCACCCTTGACCGCCTCGATGGCGTTGAACTGGTCCTCGGTCTCGGTGAAGGGGAAGGCCTCCTCCATCTGCCGCTGCCAGGGCGAGTCCGGGTCGAAGGCGTAGCCGGGCGCGGCCTGCCGGGCGGCGTAGAGCTGCACCAGTTCCCCGGCGATCTCCCGCACCGCACCGCGGGCCTTCTTCTTCGTGTTCTTCCAGTCCGAGCCGCCCATCTTCGACAGGGAGGGCTTCTCCCCGCCGACGTAGCGCGACAGCAGGTCGAGCTGGTCCATCGGCACGTACAGCTGGTCGCCGGGGCCGCCACGCTTGGACGGGGCGTACTCCAGCACCAGGTACTCGCGCCGCGAGGCGTCGGCGCCCTTGCCGATGGTGCGTTCGGTCATCTTCACGAACTTGCCGATGCCGTGCTGGTCGTGGACCACCAGGTCCCCGGGGGCCAGGGCCAGCGGGTCGACCCGGTTACGCTTCTTGGCGGGTTTACGACGCCCCGTCGCGCTGGCCTCCACGCGGTTGCCGGTGACGTCGGACTCGGTGACGAAGAGCAGGTCGGTGGTGTCCAGACCGCCGTGGGCGGCGGCCTGGTAGATGCTGACGGTGCCGGTGGACGGCACCTCGTCGGCGGTGCGCTTCGAGCGGCGCATCCGTCCCTGCCCGGTGATGCCGTCGAGTTCGACGTCCACCGCCTCGGCGGCGATGCCGGCCTCGCGGAAGCGGCGCAGCATGCGCGCCACGATCGCGGGGGACGGTGCGGCGTAGGCGACCCGTCCCCCGCCCTCGACCCGACGCCGGATCGCCGACATCAGCTGGCCGATGGCCTCCATGTCACCGTGCGGTGCGGGCGCGACGTCGAAGTCGAGCAGCAGCGGCTCGGCGTCGGAATCGTCCCAGTCCGCGACGCCCGTGGGCGACAGCGTCCACCACGGGGCGCCCAGGGCGTCCTGCGTGGCGCGCAGGGACGCCAGCGTGCGGTAGCCCGCGCGGTCTACGTCCTGCGAGTCCTGCGAGCTGTCCGCGATCGCGGCGACGTCCACCGGCGCGGCACCGCCCATCGCCGCGACCTCCCACCCGGCGGCGAGGAACTCGCGGCCGGTGGCGATGAGGTCCTCGGCGCGTCGTTCCACGGCAGCCGGGGTGAGCACCACGGTGTGCGAGCCCTCGGGCATCAGCTCGGGCAGGGTCTGCATCGGGCCGTCGTAGAGCAGCGGGATCAGCGACTCCATGCCCTGCACCGGTGTGTGCTGGCTGATCTTGTCGAAGGCCTCGGCGAGCTCCGGGTTGCCGGCGTTCTCCCTGGCCAGAGTCTCGGCGCGGCGGGCAACCTCGTCGGTGATCAGCAGTTCGCGCACCGGGTGCGCGAGCACCTCGCCGGCGACGGCCTCGGGGATGGTGCGCTGGTCACCGACGGAGAAGGCACGCACCTCGCTGACCTCGTCGCCCCAGAACTCCACGCGCACGGGCGTATCGGCGGTGGCCGGGAAGATGTCGAGGATGCCGCCGCGGGTGGCGAACTCGCCACGGCGTCCGACCACGTCGGAGTGGGTGTAGCCGAACTCCACGAGGCGTTGCTGCACCTCGGAGAAGTCCAGTTCCACGCCCTCGGCCAGCCGGACGGGCTCCACCTCTCCGAGCCCGGCCATCACCGGCTGCACCACCGAGCGCGTGGGTGCGACCAGCACGTTCACCTCGCCGTGGGCGAGCCGGTAGAGCGCCTGACGACGCTGCGACACCGTCTCCACCCCCGGCGACAGCCGCTCGTGCGGCAGCGTCTCCCAGGACGGCACCATCGCCACGGTGTCCCCCAGCATCGCGGTGAGCTGGGCGGTGAGGTCCTCGGCCTGGCGTCCCGTCGCGGTGACCAGCAGCACCGGACGGTGCCTCGCGAGCGCGCCGACGGCGAACGGCCACGCCGCGTCCGGCCCCTGCATGTGAAGACGCTGATCGCCGACGTGGGTGACCATGCCCCGCAACTTCGGGTCGGAGGCGAGGGAACTCAGCACCCCGGACAGCGGTGGTGTCTGCGGCGGCTTCTGCGAGGGACTCATGGGCAACCATCGTAGTATCGCGGCGATCAGGTAGAGTGACCGGTTGACCGGGACGGGTGGAGCAACCACCGGTTCCTGGCGTTCCCCCATGGTGTAATCGGCAACACTGCGGTTTTTGGTACCGTCATTCCAGGTTCGAGTCCTGGTGGGGGAGCTTCGCCGTTCGGGGAGTTTTCCCCGTTTTCCACACCTCTGGTCCGCATGATTCTGCACACTGCCTGTGCAGACATTCATGTGCGACGATTCCTGAGGTAAGAATGACCACGATTCGGGCATCCCGTGTCCGGCGCTGCTGCGCCGCCCTCCTGACGGGTTCCCTGGTGCTCACCGCATCCGCCTGCGGCGGCGACGGTGCGGACGGCCCAGACGACACCACCCCGACCGCCGCCGCGGCGGAGACCGGCACCGACTTCTCCCTGAGCTACGACGTCCCCGAACGGTGGGACGCCGACTCCGTGACCGCCGTGCTGGAGTCCTCGATGATCGGCGGCGGGGTGAACGGCAGGTCCGTCGTCGCGGACGGCGCGCTGTTCGTCGGCGAGGGCCTCAACCAGGTCAAGCGGGCGACGGAGGAGGGCACCGAACTCCTCGACGTCACTCCCCTGAAGTCTTCCTCGGTCGAACAGCAGGACTTCCGGATGGAGGGCTTCCGTCGCAACGACACCGACTTCGTCGCCCTGTGGCGCCAGGGCGTCCCCGAGAGCAACGACAGCCGACGTCTCGGCGACGAGAACGACGCCGACCGGGAGGTGTTCCTCACCGTGCTCGACTCCTCCGGCGAGGTCCGGCTCGACGGGGCCCTCGACGGTGCCACCGAACCCGGGTACGTCGCGGGCGGTCTGGCGAAGGCCCCCGGGGAGACCTCACGGCAGCTCCTCGCCTATGACCCGCTGACCGGCGAATCCGTCTCCGGGGACGGCGGCGACGGGGAAGAATCCTGGAGCAACGAGCCCGGCTCGCCGGTGACCACGGTGGCCGGGTACGACACCCGGGGCAACGAGGTGACCACCGTGACCCGTCGTCTCCCCACCAGCGACGCCAGGTTGAGCCGGGGAGAATTCAACGACTACGACCACCACGCCAACGGCTGGTCGTCCAGGGACGTCCTGGACGCCGGGGACAAGGACACCGTCCACTTCGCCGGCATCGCCGGCGACTACGCGTTCTTCCGCCTCAAGCGGGAGCGTCCTCCCTTCGGCACCGAGGTGGACGAGGACCTGCCGGACAAGTTCGTGGTCCACATCCCCGACGGAACGGTGGCGTACTCCGGAAACGAGGACTGCCTCGACAACAGGACCACCAGTCTCGAACCTGACGTGGGCGACTCCACCAGACGTGCCGCGTTCACCTCCGCCGACCAGTCCGTGATCGTCCGCGGCCGCCTGATGCTCGACGCCGACCGGTCCCTGCTGACGTGCGAGGAGGTCCGGGGCGACCTCGACCCCTACGTCGTCCTCGACGACGGCACGGTCTACGGCTACGGCGAGCAGGGCTCCGGCGACGGTGCGCAGCAGGTCGCGGCCTCCATGCAGGTCGGTGACGAGGAGGCGTTGATGGAACAGGGGTCGCTGCCGATCCACGTCGACGCCGGCGGCCGGGGCTGGTTCGCCGACGCGGTCAACCACAGCAACGGCACCGACACCGTCGTCGCGGTGGTGGAACCCGCTGAGGGCGGTTCCCGGTCCTGAGCGCCGACGGCGTTAAACTGTCGGACATCCGCGTGATCCACATCCGCAGTCGAGCTCCAAGGTAAGGACACCGCCCATCGTGACTGAACAGAACAAGCCGGTCGCCGTCGTCGTACTCGCCGCCGGCGCCGGAACCCGCATGAAGTCCGCCACGCAGAAGACCCTGCACTCCATCGGCGGGCGGACACTGCTCTCGCACAGCCTGCACGCGGCGGACACGGTCTCCCCCGAGCGCATCGTCGCCGTCGTCGGCCACGGGCGCGAGCAGGTCGGCCCCGCCGCAGAGCAGATCGCCGAGGAGCTCGACGCACCGGTGGACCTCGCCGTCCAGGAGGAGCAGCTCGGCACCGGGCACGCCGTGCAGTGCGCCATGCCCGCCCTCGAGGGCTTCGAGGGCACGGTCATCGTGACGAACGCCGACGTCCCGCTGCTGACCGGGGTCACGCTCGGCCACCTGCACGACGCGCACACCGAGGTCCCCACCGCGGTCACCGTGCTGACCACGGACCTCGCCGACCCCTTCGGGTACGGCCGTATCATCCGCAACGACGAGAACGAGGTCACCGCGATCGTCGAGGAGAAGGACGCCGACGAGTCCGAGCGGGCCGTCACCGAGATCAACTCGGGCGTCTTCGCCTTCGACGCCGCGATCCTGCGCGACGCGCTCACCCGCCTGCGCACCGACAACTCCCAGGGCGAGCTCTACCTCACCGACGTGCTCGGCATCGCCCGCCACGACGGCCACCCGGTGCGCGCGCACCGCTCCGACGACCCGCGCGAGCTCGCCGGCGTCAACGACCGCGTCCAGCTCGCCGCCGCCGGCCGCGAGCTCAACCGCAGGACGGTGGAGGCCGCGATGCGCGGTGGCGCCACCGTCGTCGACCCCGCGACGACGTGGATCGACGTGGAGGTCACCGTCGGCGCCGACGTCACCGTCCTGCCCGGCACGCAGCTCAAGGGCCGCACCTCCATCGCCGCCAACGTCACCGTCGGGCCGGACTCCACGCTGCAGGACGTCACCGTCGGCGAGGGCGCCTCGGTGGTGCGCACCCACGCGCTGGAGTCCACCATCGGCGCGCACGCCGAGGTCGGCCCGTTCACCTACCTGCGTCCGGGGACCGTCCTGGGCGAGGAGGGCAAGCTCGGCGGGTTCGTCGAGTCGAAGAACGCCACCATCGGCCGCGGTTCGAAGGTCCCCCACCTGACCTACGTCGGCGACGCCACCATCGGCGAGTACTCCAACATCGGGGCGTCCAGCGTCTTCGTCAACTACGACGGCGTGGACAAGCACCACACCACCGTCGGGTCTCACGTGCGCACCGGCTCGGACACGATGTTCATCGCCCCGGTCACCGTCGGCGACGGCGCCTACTCCGGTGCCGGCACCGTGATCAAGGACGACGTCCCCGCCGGCGCCCTGGCGGTCTCCGGCGGCCAGCAGCGCAACATCGAGGGCTGGGTGCAGCGCAAGCGTCCCGGCACCGAGGCAGCGGAAGCCGCAGAGGCAGCCGACTCCTGACCCCCGTCGGGGTTGCCCCGGATTGGTTCACCTGAACCGCTCGTCTTACACTCACAACAGCGAACAGCTCCCTCCCTAAGTCGGAAAGGTCGTAGAACCCGTGTCCCACTGGATCGACAACCAGAAGAACCTGATGCTCTTCTCCGGTCGTGCCCACCCAGAACTCGGCGAGGCTGTGGCCCGTGAGCTGGGGATTTCCCTGACCCCCACCACCGCACACGACTTCGCCAACGGCGAGATCTTCGTCCGCTTCGAGGAGTCGGTCCGCGGCTCGGACGCCTTCGTCCTGCAGTCCCACCCGCAGCCGCTGAACAAGTGGGTGATGGAGCAGCTCATCATGATCGACGCACTGAAGCGCGGCTCCGCCAAGCGCATCACCGCGATCCTGCCGTTCTACCCCTACGCCCGCCAGGACAAGAAGCACCGCGGCCGCGAGCCGATCTCGGCCCGCCTCATCGCCGACCTGCTCAAGACCGCCGGCGCCGACCGCATCGTCTCGGTGGACCTGCACACCGACCAGATCCAGGGCTACTTCGACGGCCCGGTCGACCACATGCACGCCATGCCGATCCTCACCGACTACATCATCGGCAAGTACGGCATGGACAACCTCTGCGTGGTCTCCCCCGACGCCGGCCGCGTGAAGGTCGCCGAGAAGTGGTCGAACGTGCTCGGCGGCGCCCCGCTGGCCTTCGTCCACAAGACCCGCGACATCGACGTCGCCAACAGCGTCACGGCCAACCGCGTCGTCGGTGACGTCGACGGCATGACCTGCATCCTGCTGGACGACATGATCGACACCGGCGGAACCATCGCCGGTGCCGTGAAGGTGCTGCGTGAGGCCGGTGCCGGCGACGTGATCATCGCCACCACGCACGGCGTGTTCTCCGACCCGGCCCGCGAGCGGCTGAACAACTGCGGCGCGCGCGAGGTCATCACGACCGACACGCTGCCGCAGGACACCGAGGGCTGGGACAACCTGACCGTCCTGCCGATCGCGCCGCTGGTCGCCAAGACCGTGCACGAGATCTTCGAGAACGGGTCGGTCACCACGCTCTTCGAGTAGGAGCACGGCCGAGGCGTCTGGTAGTATTCCGGACGTCTCGGCGAGGGCTGGTTCACACCGGCCGTTATCGGCGCGCATTCGTTCCACGGTGACTTCACCACGGGACGGTCACCGCACCAGGAGCCGCAGCAGAGTCTGCGGCTTTTTTCGTGAGACCGATCAGTTCCGACTTCTAGGAGATCATCATGGCAACCAACATCATCCGCATCAGCGGCCTGCCCCGCACCGAGTTCGGCAAGGGCGCCGCCCGCCGTCTGCGTCGCGACTGGCGCATCCCGGCCGTCCTGTACGGAACCTTCCACGAGCCGATCCACGTGAGCTTCGAGCTGCTGGAGTTCCAGGGCATCGTGCGTAACCACGGCTCCAACGCCATCCTCGAGGTCGAGATCGACGGCGAGGACAACCTCTGCATGATCAAGGCCGTCGACCAGAACGTCCTGACCCTGGACATCGACCACGCCGACCTGCTCTCCGTCAAGCGCGGCGAGACCGTCGAGGTCGACGTCCCCGTCGTCTCCGAGGGCGAGGCCGGCCCGGGCACCCAGGTCGTCCAGGACGCCGACACCGTCACCATCGAGGCCGACGTGCTGTCCATCCCCGAGGAGATCACCTTCTCCATCGAGGGCAAGGAGGTCGGCGACCAGGTCACCGCCGGCGACCTGAAGATGCCGGGCAACACCTCCCTGGTGTCCGACGCCGACACCCTGATCGTCAACATCATCGAGCCCGAGGTCGCCCCGGAGCCCGAGGAGACCGACGACGCGGTCACCACCGAGGCCGACGCCGCGGAGGACAAGGGCGACTCCGAGGAGTAGTCCCCTCCCCCGGGTATGGGAGACTGGTGCAGTGAACAACACTGCCCGGTCTCCCTTTCTCGTTGTCGGACTCGGCAACCCCGGCACCCAGTACGAGGGCACCCGGCACAACGTCGGCGCGATGGTGCTCGACGAACTCGCCTCCGCCACCCACTGCAGCTTCAGCACCAACAAGAAGCTGAACGCCCGCGTCGCGGACACGCGCATCGGCACCGACAAGCTCATCCTCGCCGTCCCACGCAGCTTCATGAACCTCTCCGGCGGGCCGGTCAAGGCCCTGGCGTCCTACCACCGCATCCCGGCGTCCCAGGTCATCGTGGTGCACGATGAGCTGGACCTCGACCTCGGCACCGTGCGCGCGAAGAACGGCGGCGGGTTGAACTCGCACAACGGGCTACGCGACATCGCCAAGTCGTTGGGTACCCGCGACTTCCACCGCGTCCAGGTCGGCATCGGACGCCCGCCCGGCCGCATGGCCCCGGCGTCCTACGTCCTCAAGCCCTTCGCGAAGAAGGAGCGCGACGAGCTGCCGATCGTCCTGGCCGACGCCGCGGACCTCGTGCTCCAGTCGGTAAACTCCGAATCATGAGCCTGCTCTCCCGCCTGCTGGCACCGTTCCGACGCACTGCCCCCGATGGCCCCGACGCCCCCGGTCCGGCCCAGTGGCTGGTCATCGGCCTCGGCAACCCCGGCGTGAAGTACGCCGGCACCCGGCACAACGTCGGCTACCTCGTCACCGACGAGCTCCTGGAGCGCGCGGGGGACGTCCTGCGCCCCATGCCGGGGACGAAGGCGCACGTCGCGCGCGTGGAGGTCGACGGCCACGGCGTCCTGCTGGTGCGCTCCACCACGTTCATGAACCTCTCCGGCGAGGCCGTCGCGCCGCTGGCCACGAGCTACGGGATCTCCCCGGACCACGTCGTCGTGGTGCACGACGAGCTCGACCTGCCCGCCGGCAAGGTGAAGGTGAAGCTCGGCGGCAACGAGAACGGGCACAACGGCCTGAAGTCGATCACCGGCGAACTCGGCACCCGCGACTACGTGCGCGTACGCGTCGGCATCGGACGCCCGGCGTCCGGCACCGGCGTGGTCGAGCACGTCCTGACGGCGCTGGACGGCGCGGCCGCGTGGGACGTCGCGGCGTCCACCGGCGCCGACGCCGTCGACGTCCTGGTCACCCGTGGCCTGGCCGCCGCCCAGAACGAGATACACTCCCGACCGTGAGCACCGCGAAGAAGAGGCCCGCCCCGGTGGCGGGCACGTACGAGGGCGACTACGGCATGCTCGCCCTGGAGCCCGACCCGGATTTCGCCGACGGCTGGCTGATCAGCGTCAACGGGGTCCCCAGCAGCCACGTGGTGCTCGGCGAGCCCCGCGTGCTGGCCTTCGAGTACATGCAGTGGATCGCCACGGCGCTGCGCGCGCACGTGGCGGAGAACCTGGACGCGAACGCCCTGCGCGTCACCCACCTCGGCGGCGGGGCGTGCAGCCTCGCGCGCTACCTCGCCGACGTGTACCCACGTTCACGCAACACCGTCGTGGAGCTGGACGGGGAGCTCGCCCGGCTGGCGCGCGAGTGGTTCGACATCCCGCGCTCCCCGCGGGTGAAGATCCGGGTGGACGATGCGCGCGACGTCGCCGCGTCCTTCACCCCCGCCAGCCGCGACGTGATCATCCGCGACGCCTTCGCCGGCGCGGTCACTCCGGAAGACCTCACCACGGTGGAGTTCTTCACCGACTGCCACCGTGGGCTCTCACCAGCGGGGATCTACGTGGCGAACTGCGGCGACCACCATGACCTGCGTGGGGCGAAAGCGGAACTGGCCGGCATGGCGCAGGTGTGGTCGCACGTGGCGGTCGTCGCCGACCCGCCGATGCTGAAGGGACGCCGGTACGGCAACATCGTGCTGCTCGCGTCGGACGCACCGCTGCTGGACGCCGACTCGCCGTCGATGCCGGCGGTCGCGCGCGACCTGCTCGGCGGCGCGGTGCCCGCGCAGTACAAGGACGAGGCGTGGGTCCGGCAGTTCTTCTCCGGCGCGAAGCCCCGGCGGCAGGGCTGACCTGCAGGTTGGAACACATGTTCGATAGATAGCGCTTTGCCCGCGTTTCATGTCCGGACGGTGCGATACATTGTTCGTATCCAAAGGAGGGGCACGTGAACCACACCACCGACCACACCACCCACCAGCCCGTCATCCAGACCAGTATCTTCCCCAGCACCACGCCGGACAGCCGCGCCGTGGAGCTGCGCACCCTGCTCAACCGCACCGAGCTCGACCTCGTCTCCTACCTCATGGAGATCCCGGAGCACGCGCGTGTGGCCACGGCCCTTGCGGTGCGCCGTCGTACGACCAGCGAGGCCCACCGCTACAACCATGCCGCCGACCTTGCGCAGCGCATGCCGGAACTGTTCGAGATCTTCCGGGGCGACGGGCAGTACTCCGTCGACCACCTCGACGCGATCTGGCTGAAGGTCAACCGTCACTCCCGCGCCCTGCGCGCCGCCGGCGTGCAGGTGCCGGACGCGCTGGACGCCGCCGTCGCCCTGGGTGTGCTCGCCTGGATCCGCGCCACCAAGATCGGCGCCATCTCGGCGATCGCCGACGTCGCCGAGGAGGTGCTGTGCACCGTCGCCCCACTCGTCGTCGAAGAAACCGAGCAGGACGACGCGGCCGCGGTATCCCTCACCCGCCGCGGCACGCGCCTCACTCTGGTGTGCGGCAGCGAGGTCGTGGCGGACTCCCTGTGGTCCTCGGTCTCCACCGCCGCGCTGGACGTGCGCCGCGAGATCATCGAAGAGCAGGAGGATCCGGAGTCCGAGCTGCCGCCGTCGATGCACTTCTGCCGGGGCCAGGTCGCGCTCGGGCTCTTCGGTGCCCGGCGCGACCAGCTCAACGTGACCGTGAACCTCTACGGCACAGCCGGCGGCCCGGGTTATGTCCTGGGCACCGGATGGGTCTCCCCGGCCACCATGGCCACGCTGTCCGGTATCGCCCGGCACGTCCGGTCCCTCCCGAACGCCGGGGAGATTCCGGCCACCAGCGCCTACCGGTTCACCACGGCCCAGCGGTCCTACATCGAGGGACGCGACGCGCGCTGCCGCTTCCCCGGCTGCGTCGTCGCCGCCGACGACTGTGAGCACGACCACCTGGTGAACTCCCCGCACACCGACCCGGAGAGCGACGGGCCGACAAGCGTGGAGAACGGGATCTGCCTGTGCCGCACGCACCACACACTCAAGACGGCCGGGATCTGGACACCGACCAGCCGGGACAACGCCGTCACCCTCGACTGGACCGGACCCGAGGGGGCGCGGGCCACCACCGTCGCCGCCGGTCCGCTGTCCCCGGTACGCAATACGGAGGAACAGACCGGCTAAACACCTGTACCATCCGGTGCCATGCCCCTCATCGAGTTGCATGACGTCCGGAAAACCTACCAGTCCTCCTCCGGGGAGGTACGCGCACTCGACGGTCTCGACCTCGCCGTCGAGGAAGGCACCGTGCGCGGACTCCTCGGACCCAACGGCGCGGGCAAGACCACCTGCGTGAAGGTGCTCACCACCCTCATCCGCCCCACGTCCGGCACCGCGACAGTCGCGGGGCTCGACGTGGTGCGTCAGGCTGCCCGCGTCCGGGAGATCATCGGCGCCTCCGGCCAGTACGCCACCATCGACGAGGACCTCTCCGCCCGGGAGAACCTCATGCTCATCGGCCGCCTGTTCCACCTCGGCGACCGCACCGCACGCACCCGCGCCGATGAACTGCTCGAACTGTTCAACCTCACCGACGCCGCCGACCGCCCCGTCAAGGGCTTCTCCGGCGGTATGCGCCGGCGCGCCGACCTGGCGTCCTCCCTGGTCAACAACCCGAAGATCCTCTTCCTCGACGAGCCGACCACCGGGTTGGACCCCGCGGCCCGGCTGAGCCTGTGGGACGTGATCCGCGAGCGCGTCGCTGCCGGCACCACCCTGCTGCTCACCACCCAGTACCTGGAGGAGGCCGACCAGCTGGCCGACGAGATCAGCGTGATCGACGGCGGCTCCGTCATCGCCGAGGGCACCGCCGACGCACTCAAGACCCAGGTCGGAGGGCAGCGAGTGAGCGTCACCCTCGCCGATCCGTCCGACGCGGACGTCGCGTCCGACCTGCTGCAGCCCCTCGCCGTCGCCGGGGACACCGTGGCCCGGCAGGACCGCACCCTCACCGTCGCGGTGGAGGACGGCCCGGCCGCCCTGGAGCGTGCCGTGCACGAGATCCGCGCCCGCGGCGTCGACGTGCACGACATCGGCCTGGCGCGACCCACCCTCGACGACGTCTTCCTCTCCCTCACCGGGGACACGACCGGGAAGGACGCATGATGAACTGGTTCACCGACGTCCGCGCGGTGACGCTGCGCAACCTCATCCACTTCCGCCGCACCCCCGACGTACTGATGTGGGGCATGATCCAGCCGATCATGTTCGTGCTGCTGTTCAGCCAGGTCTTCGGCGGGGCCATCCAGGTGCCGGGCCAGGACTACACCGACTTCCTCATGGCCGGCATCTTCGTGCAGACGGTGGTCTTCGGTTCCACGTTCTCCGGCATGTTCATGTCCGAGGACCGCAAGAAAGGGCTGATCGACCGGTTCAAGACCCTGCCGATGGCACCCTCTGCAGTGCTCGTCGCCCGCACGCTGGCCGACCTCGTCCTCAACTCCCTGACCCTGGTGGTCATGGTGCTCACCGGTTTCGCGGTGGGGTGGCGTTTCGAGGACGGTGTGGGGCAGTTCCTCGCAGGCATGGCTCTGCTGCTGATGTTCTCCTGGGCCTTCTCCTGGGTGATGGTGCTGCTCGGCCAGCTGGTCCGCAGCCCCGAGGTGATGAACTCGGCCACCTTCATGGTGCTGTTCCCACTGACGTTCCTGTCGAACGCCTTCGTGCCCTCCGAGACGATGCCGACCGCCCTGCGTGTCTTCGCCGAGTGGAACCCGGTGTCGGCACTGGTGCAGGCCACCCGCGAGCTCTTCGGCAACACCGGCGACGCCCCCGCCCCGGACATCTGGACGATGCAGAACCCGGTGCTAGCGGTCTTCGGCGCGGCGGTGCTGCTGGTCGCGGTCTTCGCCCCGTTGTCCGTCGCCCGGTTCCGCCGCGCGGAGTGAGGGCTCAGGCCGCGGCGTACGGGATCCGTCCGCCGGCGATCACCATCTCGACCTGACGTTGCGACAGGTGGTGCCGCAGGGTCACCGCGCGCCCGCCGATGGTCGCCTCGACCGTGGTGCCGCCGCGCAGGGCGTCCCGCAGTCCCTCGATCACGACGGTCTCGTCCCGGGTGACCTCGTCGTGGTCGTCCGGGTCGTCAAACTCGAGCGGCAGGATGCCGAAGTTCGCGAGGTTCTGCCAGTGGATGCGGGCGAAGGACGTCGCGACCACCGCCCGGAGTCCCAGGTACCGTGGCGCGATCACCGCATGCTCGCGCGACGAGCCCTGCCCGTAGTTCGCGCCGGCGACGACCACGTGGCCGCCCGTCGCGTCCTGCGCGCGATCGAAGTAGGTGTCGTCGATCCGGGAGAAGCTGAACTCCGAGATCTTCGGGATGTTGCTGCGGTACGGCAGCACCCGCGACCCGGCCGGCATGATCTCGTCGGTGGAGACGTCGTCGCCCATGACGAGGAGCGCGGGACCCTCCAACCGGTCGTCCAGGGGGTCGAACTCGGGCAGCGAGGAGATGTTCGGCCCCTTGACCAGCTCGGTGGCCAGCGACTCCTCCCGCTCCGGCGGAGGGAGCAGCATGTCGTCGACGGTGCTGAACGTCTCCGGCATCCGCGGGACGGGGCAGGTCATGTCGTACAGCGACTCCAGGTCCCGCGGATCGGTGATGCGCCCGGTCAGCGCCGAGGCAGCTGCGGTCTCCGGGGAGCACAGCCACACGGCGTCCTCCTCCGTCCCCGAGCGTCCGGGGAAGTTGCGGGGCATGGTGCGCAACGAGTTGCGCCCGCTCGCCGGGGCCTGGCCCATGCCGATGCAGCCCATGCACCCGGACTGGTGGATCCGTGCACCGGAGCCGACCAGGGACGTCAGCCAGCCGCCGGCGATCAGGTCGACGAGCACCTCCCGCGAGGTGGGGTTGACGTCCACGGAGACTCCCTGGGACGCCTGGTGGCCGGCGAGGATCTCGGCGACGACGGCGAAGTCGCGTAACCCCGGGTTGGCCGAGGAACCGATCACGACCTGGGATACCTCCTCGTCGTCCTGCGCCGCCTCCCGGACGGGCACCACGTTGCCGGGTGAGGACGGCCGGGCGATCAGCGGCTCGAGGTCGCCGAGCTCGATGTGCTCGGTCACGTCGTACGCCGCACCCTCGTCGGCGACGATGCGCGTGGCGTCGTCGGGACGTCCGACGGCGGTGAGGTAGTCGCGCACCGCGTCGTCGGCGGGGAAGACGCTCGCCGTCGCACCCAGCTCCGCGCCCATGTTCGCGATGACGTGACGGTCCATCGCGGTGAGGCCGTCCAGGCCGGGGCCGTGGTACTCGATGACCCGGCCGACACCTCCCTTCACGCCGTGGCGGCGCAGCATCTCCTGGACGACGTCCTTCGCGGAGACCCAGTCGGGGAGCTCGCCGGTGAGCTCGACACCCCAGACCCCGGGCATCGCCACGTACAACGGCTCGCCCGCCATCGCCATGGCGACCTCCAGGCCACCCACGCCGATGGCGAGCATGCCCAACGCACCGGCGGCGCACGTGTGCGAGTCCGAGCCGATCATCGTGGCCCCGGGCCTGCCGAAGTGGGCCTGGTGCACCGGGTGCGACACACCGTTGCCAGCCTTCGAGAACCACAGTCCGAAACGCTGGGCGGCGGACTGCAGGAACACGTGGTCGTCGGGGTTCTTCTCGTCGGTCTGCAGCAGGTTGTGGTCGACGTACTGCACGGAGAGCTCTGTGCGGACGCGTTCGAGCCCCATCGACTCGAGTTCCAGCATCACCAAGGTGCCGGTGGCGTCCTGCGTGAGGGTCTGGTCGACGGTCAGGCCGATCTCGTCCCCCGGGGCCAGTTCGGTGATCTCCCCGTCGACCAGGTGGTCGGCGATGAGCTTCTGTGCGACGTTCCTCTTCTCGGTCTGCACGGTGGCACACCTCCTGAAAAATAGCGTCCCTCCACGCTACGCCGCACCGCCTTCCCGCAGCAGCCCGTACGCAGGTAAGGTGTCCAGACGTGTCAGACACCGCATCCGCCCACGCCAGCCCCTCCACCGTCGCCTCCGAGTCGCACCGTCGGCGTACCTTCGCCGTCATCGCCCACCCGGACGCCGGCAAGTCCACGCTGACCGAGGCGTTGGCGCTGCACGCGCGCGTGATCAACGAGGCCGGTGCGGTGCACGGCAAGGCCGGCCGCAAGTCCACGGTGTCGGACTGGATGGACATGGAGAAGGACCGCGGCATCTCCGTGGCGTCCTCCGCCCTGCAGTTCGAGTACGCCCCGGAGGGCCACACCGGCCAGCCGTACATGATCAACCTGGTCGACACCCCCGGCCACGCCGACTTCTCCGAGGACACCTACCGGGTGCTCACCGCGGTGGACGCCGCGGTGATGCTCGTCGACGGTGCCAAGGGCCTGGAGCCGCAGACCCTCAAGCTCTTCCGCGTGTGCAAGGCCCGCGGCCTGCCGATCATCACCGTGGTCAACAAGTGGGACCGCCCGGGCAAGGAGCCGCTCGAGCTGGTCGACGAGATCGTCACCGAGATCGGGCTGCAGCCCACCCCGTTGTTCTGGCCGGTCGGCCCGGCCGGCGACTTCCGCGGGCTCGCCCGCCTCGACCGCGAGGGTGAGGTGCAGGAGTACATCCACTTCCTGCGCACCGCCGGCGGTTCGACGATCGCCCCGGAGGAGCACTACTCGCCGGACGAGGCGTCCGCCAAGGAGGAGGACGCCTGGGACACCGCGGCCGAGGAGGCCGACCTGCTGGCCGCCGACGGCGCGGTGCACGACCAGGAGCTCTTCCTGGACTGCACGACCTCGCCGATGATCTTCGCCTCGGCGATGCTGAACTTCGGTGTGCACCAGATCCTCGACACGCTGTGCGCCCTGGCCCCGGAGCCCGCCTCCCGCGAGTCGGACCCGGCGGCGGTGCAGGCCGCGGCGTCCTCGGCCGGTTCGGCGGTCGACGAGGTCCGCGACGTCACCGACGACTTCGCCGGCGTGGTGTTCAAGGTGCAGGCAGGCATGGACACCCACCACCGCGACAAGCTCGCCTTCATGCGCGTGGTCTCCGGAGAGTTCACCCGCGGCATGCAGGTCGCCCACGCGCAGTCGGGCCGCACGTTCTCCACGAAGTACGCGCTGACCGTGTTCGGCCGCGACCGCAACACCGTGGAGGCCGCCTACCCGGGCGACATCGTGGGCCTGGTCAACGCCGGCACCCTGGCGCCCGGCGACACGATCTACGCGGGACGCAAGGTGCATTTCCGTCCGATGCCGCAGTTCGCCCCGGAGAACTTCCGCACGCTGCGCGCGAAGACCCTGGGCAAGTACAAGCAGTTCCGCAAGGCCCTGGAGCAGCTCGACTCCGAGGGCGTGGTGCAGATCCTCAAGAACGACGCCCGCGGCGACGCGAACCCGGTGATGGCCGCGGTCGGCCCGATGCAGTTCGAGGTCATGCAGGCCCGCATGATGGCCGAGTACAACGTGGAGACCCTCACCGAGCCGGTCCCCTTCTCCGTGGCCCGACGCACCGACGCCGCCAGCGCCCCCGAGCTCGGCCGGCAGCGCGGCGTGGAGATCTTCACCCGCACCGACGGCGAGCTCATCGCCCTGTTCGGCGACAAGTGGAAGCTCGCCTTCGTGGAGAAGGAGCACCCGGAGCTCACCATGTCCCCGATGGTCGCCGACTAGATCAACCCAGCACCTGCACCAGCCCGCGGGTGAGCGCGCCGGTCCAGGCGGCCATCTCGTGGCCGTGGGTGCCGATCTCCAGGCTGGTGGGCACCCCGGCGGCACCTAGCGCGTCGGCGACGTCGCGGGCATGGCCGACCATGCCGCGGCCCTCGCCGCGTCCTGCGCTCAGGTGGACGCGCAGTCCGTCCGGGGCACCGGACGCCCGGATCTCGCCGGCGACGTCGGCGGCCCAGAAGGAGCCGGACGTCGCGACGGCGCGGCGGGCCGCGTCCGGACGCCGCAGGACCACGTCCAGCGCCGACAGGCCGCCGAGGCTCTCACCGGCGATGACGGTGCGTCCTGCGGGCACGTCGGCGATCTGCCGCGCCCACGGCAGCACCTGGTCGGCGACGAGGTCGCGGTAGGCCGGCGAGCGCGAGAGCAGTGCCACGCGGTCCTCGGCGGTGTCCACGGCGACCACACCGATCGAGCCGAGCCGTGCCAGTGCCGCCGGCAAGGACGTGCCCGACCAGGCCCGCCCGTCGCTGATGACGAGCAGGTATTCGGCGTGGAGTAGGCCGGCGGTCCACAGCGTCCGGCCGTCCAGTTCCGTGCGCTCCCAGTCGACGGGATCGCCCTCGACCCAGCCGGGCTCGTCCGGGGCGTCCGGGGCGTCCGCCATGATGAGGCGTCCGGACGCCCCGGCGCTCAGCGGCGCACGCCACCCGGGGTGGTCCAGGCGGTGCGGGACGACGTGGGTGACGGCGTCCAGCCAGCGGCGGCGGGAGTCGTCCGTGGCGTCGAAACGCGCGGCGGCCGCGGCGTCCAACCTGATGACCCGGTAGGACGACACCAGGTCGTCCGGCAGCTCCAGGGTGGTCGTCCAGACGCCGTCGGTGCGGGTCATGCGGTGCAGATCCGGGGTGTGGTGGTCGTGCACGCCGTCGACGTGCAGCAGCACGCGCACCGGCGCGCCGGTCTCGCGCCACGAGAACCCGACGGCACTCACAGCAGGTGCACCACGCCGAGCAGGATGAGGAACACCGCGACGATGTACCCGCCGGCGCGGGCGACGGTGGCCTGGTTGCCGCGCATCCAGGCGAAGCCGCGGCCCGCCGCGCTGTAGGGGCGCATGCGGATGAAGCCCACGATGAGGGCGCACACGAACGGCAGGCTCAACGCGACCGCCGCATAGGCGATCATGCCCACGTAGCGGGTGACGGTGGCGAAGTCGCCCGCGCTCATCAGGGCGATGCCGGCGAAGAAGGGCACGGAGGTCGCCGACTGCACCACGCCGAGCGCGAAGCCGGTGCCCACGGTGGCCACCGTCGGCGTCTTCAGCGGTGCCATGATGCGGTTGACGAGGCCGGATGGCCCGTCCCCGCCGCCGCGCCAGGCGAGCACCGCGCTGTGCAGGCCGGTGAGGATCAGCAGGTTGCCGAAGACCGGGGAGTCGACGACGGTCTTGATGACCTCGCCGAGGCCGTCGAAGACGACCATCGTCACCAGCGCCAGGGCGAGCACACCGAGCCAGTCGCCGAGGACGAGGAGGGCGGCGACGGCACCGTAGCGTCCTCCCCTCTCGCGGGGCGGTTGCGCGACACCGACGGCGACGAGGACCCCGATCAGCAGGAAGTTGACGGTGTCCGCGAGGGCGAAGGAAAGTACGTGCAGCACACCGGCAGATCCTACACGTCGGCTCCATTTACC
>NZ_JBQSWS010000007.1:0-156514 GCF_052377355.1 Corynebacterium sp. AOP40-4SA-5 | reverse complement strand
ATTTGTTGGACGAAGTGTATACCAGGGCCCGGACATGAAACGTGCACCTGTTCGAACAGCGGTCGTTAGTGCACCATATACGGGGTTCCGCGGGGGTTGTTGCGACGGAAGGTCATCATGTCGTGGAAGATCTCGGCGGAGGAACGGTCGTCACTAGTTGCATCAGTGTCCGGACCTGCACCGTCGGCAAGCACACCCGGGCGCAGCATCTGCGCGAGGTAGGACGGGTCGACCGTCGCGGCACCGACGTAGCGGGCGGCGTGCACCTGCTCGGCGTTGATCCGCGTCCAGTCCACCGTCCAGCCGACGTGCCGGAGCAGCTGGTCGAAGAAGTAGCGTTGCGTCCGGCTGTTGCCGTCCTGGAAGGGATGCACCATCGTCATCTCCGACCAGTGGTCGGCGACGGTGCGCACCGCCGCGTCGAGGTCCGAGTCCGACGGGGGCTTGCGGTCGATGTCGTGGAGCACCCGGTCGAGTTCCTTGTCGACGAACTGGGCGCGGCACATCGCCATGCCCATCGCACCGACCTCGGTGGTGCGCACAGCACCCGCCCACGGGTACACGTCCTGCATCAGGTACGAGTGGACCCTGACCAGTTCATCACGGGTGAAGCTGGTCAGGGGATCGCCGCGCTCGAGTTCGGCCAGGCGCAGGGCGGCGGTCCGTCCGGCCAGCGACTCCAGTTCCGCGAGGTCGGTGATGCTGAAGAAGTTCTCCGGGAAACTGCCCGTCATGCCCCGGCCACCCGCTCGCGCAGTTCGCGGGCATGGGTGGAATCGCCGTAGCCGTCGTGCTCCAGCATCGCCAGCACCGAGTTGTCGGCGCTGGTTTCACCCCGGAGGATCCGCCGGACCTCGGCCTCGGTGTCCTGGCTCAAGGGTTGGCCGGCCATGGTCATCGACGCGTCGACGGCGGCGGCTTTCTGGTCCTCGGTGCGGTGGTCTGTCACGGTTCTCAGGGCCTTCCTGTGGTGGTCGACGACCACCACAGTCTACCAAGGAAAGGCGATCTGAACAGCGGAAATGTTTTACTTTCCGGCCTTGATGGCGCGCATCCAGGTCATCTTCTTGCCGTTGTTGAGGATCGAACCACGGTAGATCCGGGCGACCAGCAGCAGCACCAGGAAGATGGTCAGCGCCAGCAGCGCGAAGGACGCGACCAGCAGCCCCAGCGACATGTCTCCGGAGGCGTAGCGCATCGGCGCGACACCCAGCGACATCGGCGGCACCCACGAAAGCACCTGCATCACCGTGGAGTCCGGTGCGCTCCAGCCGAAGATCGGCGGGTACAGCACCACGAAGAAGACGAGCATCACCGGCATCTGTGTGCTGCTCAGGTCCTCGGCCTTGCTCACCAGTGACCCGGCGGCCGCCCACAGTGCACTGAAGAAGAGCATGCCCAGGATGAAGGAGACCAGGAGCACCGGAATCGTCGCCGCGTCGATCTGGATGTCGGTGAGCATGCCCGTCATCCCGAGCGCGGCGAATGCGGCTCCGAGGATCACCACCGTGCCGATGGAACCGATGATCAGCATCGCCAGGATCTTGCCGACGAGCAGGTCGATCGGACGGATGGTGGCGAGGATGATCTCGACGACGCGCGAGGACTTCTCCTCGGTGACCCGTCCGCCCACGTTGCCGGCGAAGATCATGATGAACATCAGGATGACCGAGGTGCCGAGCATGGTGGTCACCACGGCGGCGATGTTGTCGTCCTGGGCGTCCTCGGAGACGTCGACGGTCGTCACCGCCGCGTCGGGGAGTGAGGCGGCGAAGTCGTCGGGATCCACGCCCACGGCGTCCAGCGCCTCGTTCTGGGCGATGGCGGACGCCGCGGCCTGCGCGGCAGCGGCGACGGCCGGGTCCGGCGTGCCGTCGGCGATGAGCTCGAAACCGTCGGACGTGCGGACGAGTGCGGCGTCCTTCCCGTCCTGGACCGCCGAGACCGCGGCGTCCCGGTCGTCGACCGCACTGACGTCGATACCGTCGCCGGCGATCTCGGAGACGACGGAGGAGTCCGTGCCGCCGACGACGAGTTCGGGGTTGTCGCTGTCTCTGCCGGTGAAGAAGTTGACGATGAACACCGCGGCGATCACGCCGACGAGCACGATGATGAAGGTGGCGATGATCGCCTTGTTCTTCGTGGCGACCTGGATCTCACGCTCGGTGACGGTGCGGATCGCACCGGCGCGCGAGTAGCCGGAGGGGGCGGGAGCGGGGGTTCGCTCGGGGGTTCGCGTGGTCATGAAGAGACGACCTCCTTGAAAAGATCGGTCAGGTCGGGGACGCGGCGGGAGAAGCCGTGGACGGTGCCCGCGTCGAGCGCGGCGTGGAGGATCTGCTGGTCGCCGACGTGTCCGGCGTCCAGGACGACGGAATCCGCGTCCGACTCGACGACCCGCGTGCCCGCCGGGTACCAGTCCCGCGCGGTGGTGCGGACCTCGTAGAGGACGGGGCCGCGGTCGCGCAGGTCGTCCACCGTGCCCTCGGCCTTCATCTGGCCCTTGGTGATGATGCCCACCCGGTGGCACAGTCGCTGCACCAGGTCGAGCTGGTGGGAGGAGAAGAGGACCGGCACGCCCTCGGCGGCCTTCGCCAGCAGCAGCTCGCTCATCACCGAGACCGCGACGGGGTCGAGACCGCTGAACGGCTCGTCGAGGATGAGCAGCTCGGGGTGGTGCACCAGGGAGGCGGCCAGCTGCACGCGCTGCTGGTTACCGAGGGAGAGCTCCTGGAGTTTGGAGTTGGCGCGCTCGGTCAGGCCGAGCTGCTCGAGGAGCTCGTCGGTGGCGGTGGTGGCGGCCTGCTTGGTGAGTCCGTGCAGGCGTCCGAAGAAGATCAGCTGGTCGGCGATCTTCTCCTTGTCGTAGAGGCCGCGTTCCTCGGGCATGTATCCGATGGTGCGGCGGATGTCGTCGTTGATCGGGGTGCCGTCTACGCGGGCCTCCCCGGTGTCCGAGGTCAGCACGCCGAGCGCGATGCGCATGGCGGTGGATTTGCCGGCACCGTTGGATCCGACGAAACCGTAGACCTCGCCGGGTCGCACGGTGAAGGTCATGTCGGTCAGGGCGCGGACGGCGGAGTCGCCGCTGCCGAAGGTCTTGTTGAGGTGGTCGATTTCCAGGGTGGGCACGGGTTGCTCCTCTGGTTGTGGGGACGTGGTGGCCAGACTAGTTGTTTGGTGGGGGAACCGGAACGGGGCCGAAGGTCGTGGCGTAGGCGATGGTGGGCATCGCCGTCGCTGCCATCATCGAGAGAACGGTCAGCAGGCCGCCGGTGTAGACCCAGCGGTGCAGGCTCTCCGGGTTCGCGACGGCGACGAAGATCATGAACAGCGCGACGACCAGGAGGAACAGGGTGGTCCAGCCGTAGGCGACGGACTGCCAGGTGCTCAAGACCTTCGCCTCGTACTCGTCGAGCTCGGAGTCCGGGGCCACGTCGCGGGTGTTGATCACGGTGCGCAGCATCGTCCAGCTCACGCAGACGATGACGGTGAAGGGCAGCCACGCGAGGATCAGCGGCAGCCAAAAGATCTGTGCCACGGTGGTGGCCACCCCGAGCACGAGGGACCACAGGTAGATCCTGATCAGGAGGCGGACACGGGCCTCGGTCCGCCAGGACGGTGCCTGGGTGGACAGGGTCTCCTCGCGGCGCCGCCAGCGCTCGGCGCGGTTCTCGGCTCGGTTCTCTGCCCAGTCGTTGACTCTGGTGAGGACGCTCATGATGCTGGCACCTCTTCCCGGTGTTCCACGGAGACGAGGAGGTCCTTGTTCATGCCGCCCGCGATGCCCTGGAGTATCTGCAGGGGAATGTAGAGAATCGCGGCAAATGTCATGTAGCTGCAGGCCTGGAGTGCGCGGACCACGGAATTCAGTGCCGACCGAGGATCATCGCCGCTCAATCTGACGAGCGGGACCAAAGAGAACGCCAACAGGGCGAGCATGATGAAGCAGATGCAGGTGCCCAGGGCTCCGCGCAGCGCCTTGTTGCGGCGCTGCAGCTCGTACTCGTCGAGGTCCTGCTCCGGTCGCCGGTCCTGGTGGTGAACGCTACGACGGAGAAGAAAGATAGCCGTCACGGCCACGAGGTCTCCGATCATCCAGCAGACAAAGGCAAACCCGGTCGACGTCAGGGAGAGGACCGCAGCGCAGATGACGAGGGCGATGCCGACATGTGCGGTGAGTACGAGTCGCTGACGGTAGGTGACGATCTTCGGTACTGACCGTTTCATCACTGATCCTTCCGGTAGATCTCGGTGGACATGGGGCCGAACTCCGTGCGGCTGAACACCGCGGCGACGGGGAGGTCGAAGACCTCGCAGACGCGGAAGGCCAGGTCGAGGCTGGGGGAGTGGTCGCCGCGTTCCAGTGCGCCCACGGTCTGTGGGTTCACGTCGATGAGTGCCGCCAGGTCCGCGCGCGACATGTCCCGTTCCGCGCGCAGCACCCGGATCCTGTTGTGGATCGGGGTGGCGGGCTTCTTCTTCGGGGACATGACACAAAGTGTTGTATAAACCCAATGACTTGTCAAGAATTTTAGGTGGCGGACGGACCAGGGGCAGGCCTACGCTGGCGGCCATGACCAACGCAGAAACAGCGCAAACAGCGCAGACAGTCACGCTCAACGACGGCCACGAGATCCCGCAGCTCGGCCTGGGCGTGTGGGAGCTCTCCCCGGAGGACGCCTACGCCTCCACCCGCGCGGCGATCAGCGCCGGCGCCCGCCACATCGACACCGCCGCGGCCTACGGCAATGAGTCGGACGTGGGACGTGCCATCGCCGACGCCATCGCCGAGGGTGAGGTCACCCGCGACGACCTCTACGTGACCACCAAGCTCTGGAACGCCGACCAGGCACCGGGCAAGGCCGCCGGGGCGATCGACACCTCCCTGGCGAACCTCGGTCTCGACCACGTCGACCTGTGGCTGATCCACTGGCCCGTGCCGTCCTACGGCCGTTACGTCGATGCGTGGCGCGCGCTGATCGAGGCGCGCGAGGCGGGTAAGACGACCTCCATCGGTGTGTCGAACTTCTACCCGGAGGTGCTCGACGAGATCATCGACGCCACCGGTGTGGTCCCGGCCGTCAACCAGATCGAGCTGCACCCGGGCCTGTCCCAGCAGGCGCAGCGCGCCGACGACGCCAAGCGCGGCATCGTCACCGAGGCCTGGTCGCCGCTGGGCCGTGGACTGCTGGACCACCCGGTCGTCACGGCCGTGGCCGATGAGGTCGGGGCGTCCGCCGCGCAGGTCATCGTGCGCTGGCACCTGCAGCAGGGCATCGTGGTGTTCCCGCGCTCCAGCAAGGCCGAGCGGGTGAAGGAGAACCTCGACGTGGACGGTTTCGAGCTCAGCGACGAGCAGATCGACCGCATCACCGCCCTGGACGACGACGAGGCCGCCGCCGGGCGTGTCGGCGCGGACCCGCGCGAGGCGTCCTTCGGCGTCCCGGAGGAGTGACCTGCCCCTCGTTTGAGGTGTTCACCCCACCGCCGCCGGAACTTTCGGGGACAATGGGCCACCGGAGACCAACCGGACGGGAAGGCAGTTGAGGGTATGGCAGAGGCACAGGCGGGATCAGGGGTACGGGTCACGCGCGACGGCACCACGCCGGGAGTCGGCATCATCACGCTGTGCCGTCCGGAACGGCGCAATGCGCTGGACGCGGACGTGTGCGTGGCCGTCGCCGAGGCGGTGGAGGGCTTTGTAGCTTCCGGCGACCCGGTGCGCGTGATCCTCCTGCGCGCCGAGGGACCCGCCTTCTGCGCGGGCGCGAACCTGAAGGGCGGGGTGTACGCCACCGACTTCTTCGGCAGTCTCGAACGTATGATCCGGGCCGTCACCGAGGCCCCGGTGCCAATCGTCGCCGACGTGCAGGGCCCGGCGGTCGGCGCGGGCTGCCAGCTCGTGCTCGCCTGTGACCTGCGGGTGATGGGCCCGAAGGCGCGGGTGTGGGTGCCCGCGGTGCGTCACGGTTTCAGCCTCGACCGCTGGACGGTCGCCCGTGCGGTGGAGCTGCTCGGCGGCTCGGTGGCGCGCAACGTGCTGATCGCCGGGGCGCAGGTGGGCCAGGCCATGGCCGTGTCCACCGGGTTCGCCACACTCGGCGGTCCTGCGCACGACGCCCTGGAGCTGGTCCGCACCATGGCCGGCCAGGCGCCGATGCCGATGCACTACTTCAAGCTGGCGATGAACAACCCGTCACCGGACGAGGAGCTCGCCGGGGAGATCGACCGGCTCGGCGGGGCCTGCTGGCTCAGTCGCGACGCCGCGGAGGCGCGCCGGGCCCGTGAGGAGAAGCGTCCCCCGGTCTTCGAGGGACGGTAGGTTTTCGAGGAAGGTAGATGGCGGTGTCCCAGAACATCGGCGGTGACCTGACCGGGCTGAGCTCGGCGGAGGTGGCGCAGCGCGTCCGTGAGGGCAGGACGAACGAGGTCGGACGCAGTACCGGCCGCAGTGTGTGGCAGATCATCCGGGCGAACGTCTTCACCCGGGTCAACGCGATCCTCGGCGTGCTGTGCGTGATCGTGCTGTCCACCGGGTCGTGGATCAACGCGGCGTTCGGCCTGCTGATCATCGCCAACTCGGCGGTGGGGGTAATCCAGGAGCTGCGTGCCAAGCGCACGCTGTCCAACCTGCGCATCGTCGGGGAGACGCAGCCCACCGTGCTGCGCGACGGGGAACGCCGCACCGTGCACCAGTCCGAGGTCGTGGTGGACGACCTGGTCGTGGTGCGCACCGGCGACGAGATCGTGGTCGACGGCCCACTGGTGGCCGTGGTCGACAGCGGCTTCTCCGTCGACGAGTCGCAGCTCACCGGTGAGGCGGACGCGGTGTCCAAGCAGGTCGGCGACGAGGTGCTCTCCGGGTCCTTCGTCTCCGCCGGCACCGCGGTGTTCCGCGCCGGGCGGGTGGGGCAGGACGCCTACGCCGCCAAGCTCGCCGCCGAGGCCAGCGAGTTCTCGCTGACCGACTCGGTGCTGATGAGCGGCATCAACTCCATCCTGCGGGTGATCACCTGGCTGCTGATCCCCACCGGTGTGCTCACGATCTGGACGCAGCTGGTGCGTTCCGGCACCGGCGTGCGCGAGTCGATCCTGTCGATGGCGGCGGCGATCGTGCCGATGGTCCCCGAGGGGCTGGTGCTGATGACGTCCATCGCCTTCGCCGCCGGGGTGGTACGCCTCGGCAGGTACAAGGCGCTGGTCAACGAGCTCGTCGCGATCGAGGGCCTGGCCCGCGTGAACACGGTGTGCACGGACAAGACCGGCACGCTGACCACCAACGAGATGGAGTTGGACGGCGTCTACGCCGCCGACGGGTCCGTGGCGTCGCCCGCGGCGCGCGAGGCGTTGGGCCGCCTGGTGGCGTCCCAGCAGGACCGCAACACCACCGCCGAGGCGATCCTGGCGTCCTTCGGGGACGCTGACGGGGAATCCGCGCCGGACCCTTTCGAGGGCACGGAGATTCCCTTCGGGTCGGCGTGGAAGTACTCCGGCGTGCAGCTGGAGGACGCCGCTTGGATCCTCGGCGCGCCGGACGTCCTGCTCGCCGACGGGGTCGCCGCGGCGACCGCCCGCGAGCTCGGCGACCGGGGACTGCGCGTCCTGGCGTTCGGGCGGGTGGACGGCACACCCGCGCAGGACGGCTCGACCGTACCGACACTCCAGGACCCGACGCTCGTCGCGCTCGGCCAGCAGCTGCGTCCCGATGCCCGCGAGACGCTCGACTTCTTCGACACCCAGGACGTGGACCTGAAGATCATCTCCGGTGACAACCCGGACTCCGTGGCCGCCGTCGCCCGCGGTGCCACCGACCACGAGCTGGTTGCCGTGGACGCCCGCGACCTCGACGACCTGTCGGAGGAGGACTTCGACGCCGAGGTCGCCCGCGCCAACGTCTTCGGCCGGGTGCGTCCCGAGCAGAAGCAGCAGATGGTCGGCTCACTGCACCGGGCGGGGCGCACGGTGGCGATGACCGGCGACGGGGTCAACGACGTGCTGGCGTTGAAGAAGGCAGACATCGGCGTGGCCATGGGTGCGGGTGCCCCGGCGACGCGCAGCGTGGCTCAGCTGGTGCTGCTGGACAACCGGTTCTCCGCGCTGCCGCGGGTGGTGGGGGAGGGCCGCCGGGTGATCGGCAACATCGAGCGGGTGGCGAACCTCTTCCTCACCAAGACCGTGTACTCGGTGGTGCTGGCGCTGGTGGTGGCGGTGCTGGGCATGTCCTTCCCGTTCCAGCCGATCCACGTGACCATCACCGGCTGGTTCACCATCGGGATCCCGGCGTTCATCCTGGCGCTGGCGCCGAACAACGAGCGTCCGCGGGACGGCTTCCTGCGCCGCGTGCTCGCACTGGCCGTGCCGTCCGGCGTGCTTGTCGGCGGCATCGCCGTGGCGATGTGGATCGTGGTGTACCCCGGTGGCGACGCCCCGGCGATGGAGCGGGCCCAGGCGGGCACGGCGGTGCTTTTGGCGCTGATCGTGATGGGGCTGTGGGTGCTGGGCATCGTGGCACGGCCGCTGGTGTGGTGGAAGGTGCTGCTGCTGGTGGGCTGCGTGACCGGCTACGTGCTGCTGTTCACGGTGCCGTTCCTGCGCGAGCTGGTGCTGCTGGAGCCCGGCAACACCGGCCTGATGCTGACCGGTCTGGTGGTCGGCGCGGTGGGCTGTGCGGCGATCGAGGCGGTGCATCGGCTGGTGCAGTGGTGGGCGCGTAGGACACGGAAAACACAGAAAACACAGAAAACGCAGGAAGCGCTGAGTAAGGAGGACGCCGATGCGTGAGCCGCAGGAGGTCGCGCGTGAGCGCGCGGAGGAGCTGCCGGGGGCGCGTCCGACCGCGCCCTTCGGGCCGGACTGGGAGGTGCACAAGGTGCACGGCAAGGTCTTCATGCTGCTCACGGAGGTCACCGGTGAGCCGATCGTGATCCTGAAGTCCGACCCGGTGGAGTCGACGGCGTTGCGGGAGCAGTACCGGCTGATCACGCCGGGCTACCACATGAACAAGCGGCACTGGATCACCCTGAAACCGGGGAACGGTGAGGGGTTAGAAGAGGATCTGGTGCGCGAGCTGGTGACCGAGTCCTACCGTCTGGTGGTTGCCAACAACCTGCCGCGGAAGCGCTGGCCGATCGACCCGGAGACCTTCGGGAAACCGGGGATCCACCCAAAGTAGTTGACATGTCATCTACTTTGGGTGGATCATGGGGACATGGACTTCGGAATCTTCACCATCGGTGACGTCACAACGGACCCCACCACCGGACGCACCCCCAGCGAACACGAGCGCATCGCCGACACCGTCGAGTACGCGAAGAAGGCCGAGGAGGTCGGCCTCGACGTCTTCGCCACCGGCGAGCACCACAACCCGCCCTTCGTCGCCCCGGCGAACCCGCCGATCCTCATGGCCCACCTCGCCGCGGTGACCGAGAACATCCGGTTCTCCACCGCCACCACCCTGATCACCACCAACGACCCGGTCCGTCTGGCGGAGGACTACGCCTACGCCCAGCACCTCACCGGCGGACGCATCGACCTGATGATGGGCCGCGGCAACACCGGCCCGGTGTACCCCTGGTTCGGCAAGGACATCCGCCGGGGCATCCCGCTGGCCGTGGAGAACTACCACCTGCTGCGCCGACTGTGGCGTGAGCAGGACGTCTCCTGGAAGGGCGAGTTCCGCACGCCGCTGCAGAACTTCACCGCCACGCCGCGTCCGCTGGACGACGTCCCGCCGTTCGTCTGGCACGGCTCGATCCGCTCCCCGGAGATCGCCGAGCAGGCCGCGTACTACGGCGACGGCTTCTTCCACAACCACATCTTCTGGAACATCGAGCACACCGCACAGATGGTGAACACCTACCGTGAACGCTTCGAGCACTACGGCCACGGCTCGGCCGACCAGGCGATCGTGGGCCTGGGCGGGCAGGTCTTCATCGGCGACACCGAGCAGAAGGCCAAGGACTTCTTCCGGCCCTACTTCGACAACGCGCCGGTCTACGGCCACGGCCCCAGCATGGAGGACTTCACCCGCATGACCCCGCTGACCGTGGGCACGGTCGACCAGGTCATCGAGCGTTACCTCGGCTACGCCGACGCCGTGGGCGACTACCAGCGCCAGATGTTCCTCGTCGACCACGCCGGACTGCCGAAGGAGGTCGTGATGGAGCAGATCGAGATCCTCGGCACCGAGGTCGTCCCGGTGCTGCGCCGTGAGCTCGAGGCCAGGCGCCCCGCGCACGTGCCCTCCGGGCCGCCGTCCCACGCCTCCCTCGTGGCCGCGGGAATGGACGACCCCTTCCACGACGTTGACCCCGTGAAGGAGAGGAGCACGAAGTGAGCAACCTGCAGAACGGTCCGGGCAACGACCGGACGCTGGTCGTCGTCAACGCGGGGCTGAGCAACCCGTCGAGCACCAGCGACATCGCCGTGCGTGTGGCGGACGCCGCGGTGGGTGCTGGCGCAGCCGTCGAGATCGTGGACCTGCGCTCGCTGGCCGGCGACCTGGCCACGTTCATGACCACCATGATCCCCACCCCCGAGCTGGACCGTGCCCGTGCGCTCGTCTCCAGTGCCGACGCGCTGATCGCCGCCACGCCGGTCTTCCAGGGCAGCTACGCCGGACTGTTCAAGATGTTCTTCGACACCCTGGAGAAGCACGCGCTGCGGGGAGTTCCGGTCAGCCTCGTCGCCACCGCCGGCACGCCCCGGCACTCGATGGTGCTGGACTACGCCATGCGCCCGCTGCTGTCGTTCCTGCAGGCCACGGTCCTGCCGACCGGTGTTTTCGTCGCCACCGGCGAGTTCGGCGAGGCCGGGTCCGACGGGGAGGACGGTGACCTGCAGGAGCGCATCGCCCGCGCCGGGCGCGAGCTGGCCGCAGAGTTGGGTACCGGGCTGGTGGGTGGAACCGCCGCCCCCGCCCCCGCATCTGACGACGCCTCTGGCGACGCCGACACCGGCGGTATCGGCGGCTTCGAGGCCCTGCTGAAGGCGCACTCGGGTTCCTGACCTCCGGCACATGGATTAGGCACCGAATTCTGGGTGCCGGTTTCTGGCACTCTTGGGTCTCAACGCCGTGGGCTCCCGTGGCGACGACGCCCGAGGAGACGCCACCGTGCACGCAGCAACTACAGCGACCGCACCGACCACCCTGCTGCGACGACTGCTCCCGGCCCTGCTGATCCTGCTGTGGCTCGCGGTCGCGGCCGTCGGCGGCCCGAAGTTCGGGGAGATCAGCGAGGTCGCCACCAACGACCAGTCGTCCTTCCTGCCCGAATCCGCCGAGTCCACGCAGGTCGGCGAGCGGCTGGCGGACTTCCAGGACTCCGGGGCCGCCCCGGCGATCGTGGTGCTCACCGGTCAGGACGACACCTCCCTGGACCCCGCGACCGTGGCCGGCCTCGCTGATCTGCCCGACCGGCTCATCGCCGCTGTCGACGGGCTGGGTGAGGGCACCGGCACCGAGGCCAGCCCGCCGATCCCCTCGGAGGACGGTGAGGCGGTGCAGCTCATCGTCCTGCCGCCGGAGGGCGTGGCCCCGGCGGACGCGGTCGACGCCCTGAACTCAGCCCTAAACGAAGCTCTCCCGGACACCCTGGACGCCCGCATCACCGGCCCCGCCGGGTTCAGTGCGGACCTCTCGGAGGCCTTCGCCGGCATCGACGGCCTGCTCCTGCTCGTCGCCGTCGCCGCGGTCCTGGTGATCCTGGTGCTGGTGTACCGCTCGCCGTTCCTGCCGTTCATCGTCCTGCTGAGTTCGATGGTGGCCCTGTGCGCCGCGGTGCTGGTCAACGTGGCCCTGGCGCGCTCCGGGGTGGTGATGATCAACGGCCAGATCCAGGGGATCCTGTTCATCCTGGTCATCGGCGCGGCCACGGACTACGGGCTGCTGTACACCGCACGTTACCGCGAGGAACTGGGACGTCACCCGGACGCCTGGTCGGCGACGGTGGCGGCATTGCGCGGCACGTGGCAGCCGGTGCTCGCCTCGGCGGCGACGGTGAGCGCGGGGCTGCTGTGCCTGCTGCTGTCCGACCTGGCGTCCAACGCAGGGCTCGGTCCGGTGGCGGCGGTGGGCATCGCCGCGGCGTTCCTCACCTCGTTGACGTTCCTGCCGGCGGTGCTGGCGCTGCTGGGGCGCCGGGTCTTCTGGCCGCGCGTGCCGCACGACGCACAGGACGCACAGGACGCCGCAGCGTCCGGCGGTGGGCTGTGGCCACGCGTGGCGGAGGTCGTCGGACGCCACCCGCGACGCATCGCCGCCGGCGTCGGCGTCGTCCTGGTGGCCGGGTGCGCCGGCCTGTTCGCCCTGGACGCCGACGGCGTGCCCACCAGCGACTACGTGATCGGGCAGAGTGACGCGCGCGACGGACAGGACGTCCTCGACGAGCACTTCCCGGCCGGTTCCGGGGCGCCGACGTACGTGCTCACACCCGCCGGGAACCAGGACGAGGTGGAGTCGGCGGTGGCCGCGCTGAACGGTGTGGCGTCGGTGGACGCCACCGGCGCTGACTCCCCGGAAGGACGCACCGAGGTCGACGGAGACATCCTGCTCGAGGTCACGCTCGCCGACTCCCCGTACTCCGATGCGGCGGAGGACACCGTGCGCGAGATCCGCGCGGAGGTCGGGGACTTAGGAGCGATGGTCGGCGGGACGACCGCCACCGAGCTGGACACCAAGGAGACCTCCGTCGCCGACCGTACGCTGATCATCCCGATCGTGCTGCTGGTGATCACGGTGATGCTCGCGCTGCTGCTGCGCGCGGTGGTCGCACCTCTGGTGCTGCTGGCCACCACGGTGCTGAGCTTCGGTACGGCGCTGGGCGTGGGGGCGGTGATCTTCTCGCTGGTCGGGTTCAGCGGGTCTGATCCGTCGGTGCCGCTGTACGCGTTCGTGTTCCTGGTGGCGTTGGCGATCGACTACAACATCTTCCTCATGACGCGTGTCCGCGAGGAGTCCATGGTCCACGGCACTGCCGAGGGGGTCAGCCGCGGGCTGGTCAGCACCGGCGGGGTGATCACGAGTGCGGGCATCGTGCTGGCCGCGACCTTTGCCGCGCTGCTGGTCATCCCGATCCAGTTCCTGGTGCAGCTGGCGATCATCATCTCCCTGGGCGTGCTGATCGACACCTTCCTGGTGCGCTCGTTCCTGGTACCGGCGTTGACGCACATTCTCGGCGATCGGATCTGGTGGCCGGGGAGAACCGGTAGGGTGCGTGGACATGAGCCGCACAGAACTGGTGACCATGCTGATCCTGCCCGAGGTGGAGCAGGAGGTGATCACCGAGCTGGAGCGACGCCTGGGGCGTGATGTCGGGGTGGTCTTCACCGACGGGGACGAAGAGGACACCGCTTCCCTGGTGGAGCAGTGGACCATCGAGCACCCCGGACAGCCGGTGGGGCAGCGGCGGATACGGACGATCGGTTCGGGTGCCGACAGCCCCGTGGATGCCACCGGCTTCGCGGATTCCGAGGCGCAGCAGGTGGCTGAGGCGGTCGTGGACATCATCTGCCCGCACGCACGCGAGGAGGAGCGCCAGCTTCAGGCGGGCGAGCTGTTCGAGGTGACACCCGACGCGATCCCGTGGTCGGGGCACACGCTGTTGTGGGAGGGCCGGGAAGTGTAGGCAGACCCCGGCCGAAGTCAGGGAACCAGACGGGGGAACAACACCTCGGCCGCGCCGCGGTTCACCTCGTGCTGCTGGCCGGTGGTGAATCCGTCGTAGGTCTCGAGGAAGGAGTTGAAGTAGGTTCCCGCCTTCTCGTTGGCGAAGGGCCAGTCGCTGCCGTAGAGGACGTGTCCGGGGGCGGCGAACTCGAGGAGGCTGGGGAGCGAACTCGGGCTGGAGGCCAGGGCAGTGTCGAAGTAGAAGCGTCTCATCGCGGTCAGGACGCTGTCCTCGGTACATCCGGTATCGACCGTCGTCGCGGTGAGTGAGGCGAAACGGTAGGCGGCGTACGGTAGGAATCCGCCGCCGTGGGCAAGGATCACCCTCATGTCCGTGTACCGGTTCATCACTCCGGCCAACACCATGTTCAACGCCGTCCTGGTCGTGTCGAAGACGTAGTCGGCCATGGGGGCCGGGGTGCCGTCCAGCAGCGGCATCGGTGGTTGTGCCGGGTGGATGAACACCACTGCGCCGCGTGCGTCCAGTTCCTGCCACAGCTGCTCGTAGTCCGGGTCGCCCAGGTACTTCCCGCCGGCGTTGGACATCAGGACGACGCCGTCCGACCCCAGGACGTCCAACGCGTACACGGCCTCCTCGACGGCCCCGTCGGCGTCGGGCAGCGGGAGCGAGGCGAAGGTGCCGAAGCGGTCCGGCCGGTCCTTCGCCAGTTCCGCGCCGAAGTCGTTGACGGCGCGGGCCAGGCCCCGCGGGTCGTCGATACCTTCGAAGGAAGTGCCGGGGGAGGTGACCGAGAGGACTCCGGTCGCGATGCCCTGCCTGTCCATCATGTCGACGGCGGACGCCGGGCTCCAGTCCGGCGTGGGCCATCCCCCGGAGGTCGTCCCGGTGCTCTCCAACGCCTCCCGCCACCGGGGCGGGATGATGTGCTGGTGTACGTCGATGCGGTCATGTGGCATGGGCTACCTCCCGGACTCTCGAAGTTAAGGATCTTACGTTCGCGATCCTACCCGTGGAGTGTGCCTCCCGGGGATGGTGCCCGATGCACGAAACAAGCCGCCGGTCTTGTCGACCGACGGCTTGTGTGACCGTGCCCCAGGGCAGATTCGAACTGCCGACACCCGCTTTAGGAGAGCGGTGCTCTATCCCCTGAGCTACTGGGGCGCACCGCAACAGTGTACCGTGCCGGGGCGGCGGCGTCGGAAACGAGGTAACCCGATGCAACTCAGTGTGCCGCGGGTTGTTCCCGCTTCGGGCCGACCGCCGGGGCGAGCAGCGGGAAGATCAGCACGGTGAGCGCCCCACCGGCGACGAGGAGGGACGCCTCCTCCTGGCCGATGATGCCCGAGGACGTCGCTACCTCGGTGACCGCGACGATGATCGGCAGGCCGGTGGCCGAGTACAGCGACATCTCGAACTTCTCCCGCCAGCCCGACAACCCGGAACCGGTGTTGCTCCACAGTTCCCGCAGGAAGATGGGCATGCCGCGGGCGATGAAGATCGTCGGGACGATGGCGAGCACGAACCACGGCCGGTCGGCGATCACGCCGGTGTCGATGGCCATGCCCGAGGTCACGAAGAACACCGGGATGAAGACGCCGTAACCGATGGTCTCCAGCTGCTCCTCCAGGCCCGTGCGGTAGGTCTCCGGCACGATCTGGTGCAGGATGATGCCGGTGGCGAAGGCGCCGAGCACCACGTCAAGGTCGAAGACCGCGGCGACCGCCATCAGGACGGCGAGCATGAGGACGACCGAGCGGATCACGGTCTGGTTCGTCGAACCGGCACCGTCGCGGATCGCCCAGCCGATCCACGGGGTGAGCGTCCGGACCGTCCTGGGCAGCAGCGCGACGACGATCGCGACGACGAAGAAGGCGGCGAGCACGGCGGCGCTGGCCCACGTCGTGCGGGCCGAGAGCAGGATCGCCATGGCGATGACCGGGGCGAGTTCGCCGATCGCGCCGTGGATCATCACGCTGTCGCCGACCCGGGTGCCGCTGAGACCGTTCTGCTTGAGGATGGGCATCAGTGTGCCCAGCGCGGTGGAGGTCAGGGCGATGCCGAGTCCGACGGAGACGCCGATGTCCCCGGAGGTCAGCAGCATCGCCGCGCCGAAGCTGAGCACCAGGCACATCGCCCAGGTCAGCAGGGCGTGGCCACCCTGGCGGGACTTGAGCATGGACGGGTTGATCTCCATGCCGGCGAGCAGGAACAGGAAACCGAGGCCGAGTTCGCGCAGCAGGTCGACGGCTTCACCGTCCGTGGCGAGCTGGAAGCCGAAGGGGCCGATGACCAGTCCGAGGATGAGCAGGAAGACGACGGCGGGGACACGCTTTCCGGTGAGGAAGGCGAGAACGGGTGCGAGGAGTCCGGCTCCGGCGATCCAGGCGAAGGAGACGAGGGCGTCTGTCATGTAGCTGAGCCTACCGGGTGTTTTCTCTTGGCTGGCAACGGAAGTCGGGGGACATAAAACACCGCCGCCCCCTCCCCGTGTGGTGTGTGGGGAGGAGACGGCGGTCGAGGTGGTGTGTGGTGTGTGAAGCGGTGGTGCGTGGTGTGGTGGATGCGGTGGAGTCGCTGGGAGGTGGGGCCTTAGTGCTCGACCACGGCCTCGACGCCGACGCCGGTGAGGGAGCGGACCTCCATCTCGGCCTGCAGCTCTTCCTTGTGGTCCGGCTTGCCGAGGTAGGTACCGACGATGCCGGCCAGGAAGCCGAGCGGGATGGAGATGATCGCAGGGTTGGTCAGGTCGATGAGCGACCAGTCGGAGTTGGCGAACATTGCGGTCTCGGTACCCGAGACGGAGTTGGAGAAGAACAGCACGACCAGGGAGGAGATGAGTCCCACGTAGATCGAGGAGACTGCGCCGGTGGTGTTGAAGCGCTTCCAGTACAGGGAGTACAGGATGGTCGGCAGGTTGGCGGAGGCCGCGATGCAGAAGGCCAGGGAGACCAGGAAGGCCACGTTCTGGTCCATCGCCAGGATGCCGAGGATGATTGAGGCGATGCCGATGACGACCACGGTGATCTTGGAGACACGGACCTGCTCGGCTTCGCTGGACTTGCCGCCACGCAGCACCGCGTCGTAGAAGTCGTGGGCGACGGAGGCGGAGGCTGTGATGGCGAGGCCGGCGACCACGGCGAGCACGGTGGCGAAGGCGACCGCGGATATCAGTGCCATGAAGATCGATCCGCCGAGCTCGAGTGCCAGCAGCGGGGCTGCGGCGTTCGCGCCACCCGGGGCGTTCTGGATCCGGTCGACTCCGACGTAGGCGGCGGCGGCGTAGCCCAGGATCAGGGTCAGCAGGTAGAAGCCACCGATCAGGACGATGGCCCAGGTCACGGACTTGCGGGCCTCACGGGCGGTGGGCACCGTGTAGAAGCGCATCAGAACGTGGGGCAGGCCGGCGACACCGAGGCACAGCGCCATGGCCAGGGAGATGAAGTCGAGCTGGCCCATCAGGGAACCGCCGTACTTCAGTCCGGGCTCGAGGATACCTTCGGGGTTCTCGGTGCCGGCCTCGGCGTGGTTGTCGATGGCCATCTGCAGCAACTCGGAGAAGTTGCCCTTGACCATGACCATGATGATCACGGCCATGACGACCACACCGGTGCACAGCAGCACTGCCTTGATCATCTGCACGTAGGTGGTGCCCTTCATGCCGCCGATGAGCACGTAGGCGATCATCACGGCACCGACCACGGCGACCACGGCGGCCTGGGCGGGCTTCTCGTGGATGTCGAGCAGCACGGAGACCAGCGAACCGGCGCCGGCCATCTGCGCGATCAGGTAGAACAGTGACACGAACAGCGTCGCGAAGGAGGCGGCCAGTCGGACCGGGCGCTGCTTCAGCCGGAAGGACAGTACGTCGGCCATGGTGAACTTACCGGTGTTACGCAGCGGCTCGGCGACCAGCAGCATCGCGACGACCCAGGCGACGAAGAAGCCGATCGAGTAGAGGAATCCGTCGTAACCCTGCAATGCGATGGCACCGACGATGCCGAGGAAGGATGCCGCGGAGAGGTAGTCGCCGGCGATGGCGAGACCGTTCTGCGTACCGGAGAAGCTGGCGCCACCGGTGTAGAAGTCCTTGGCGGAGTCCTTCTGCTGGGACTTGCTGGCCCGGGTCACGATGTACATCGTGATCACGATGAAGCCGACGAAGATGGCGATGTTGAGGATGGGGTTGCCCGTGTCCGACTGGGCGAGGAGATGTGTCTGCATGTTTTCTCTCAGTTCCGTGTCAGCGGGGCTTACGCCGGGGCGTTGCCGGTCTCGGCGAAGTCACCGGTGCGCTCGAGGCGGTCACGCAGTGCTGCGGTACGCGGCTCGAGCTCACGGTCGGCGAACTTCACGTAGGCGTAGGTGATGGCGAAGGTGGTCACGAACTGGAGCAGGCCCAGGATGATTCCGACGTTGATGTTGCCCCAGACCTTGCCGGCGAAGAGGTCGGGGGCGAACATGGCGAGCAGGACGTACGCTGCGAACCAGAGCAGCGCACAGATCGTCACGGGGAAGGCGAAGCCACGCTGCTTTTTGCGGAGCTCCTGGAACTCGGGGCTCTTCTGCGCCTCGACGAACTCCTCGGGGGTCGGTGTGTGCCGGAGGTCGGGTGTCGACATCGGCTCCCTTTCTGTCAGTGATAATGGTCACAGCCGCGCTGTGGATGGGTGTCAAGTTACAGAACCCGACGAAGCCATTTCAAGGCCAAATGTGACTGGGCGGGGGCGATGAACGCAGTGCACCCCCGTTCGTCGTCCTGACATGCGTCTAAGCGGGAGACAAACGGGGGTGGGGGTCGGGAGGGGTACGTCGCAGATGTGCGGCAGGCCCTCCGTAAGTGTTTCCGAAAATATGTGCTTATGGGTGTGCGGTTCCGCTAACCGAGCTCGGCGAGCTTCGCCCGGACGTCGTCCGCAGGCGGGTTGGTGGCGTGCGTGCCGTCGGAGTACTTCACGGTGGGCACCACACGGTTGCCGTCGTTGACGGACTTGACCCACTCGCCGGCGTCCGGGTGCTCCTCGACGTCGATACGCTCGTACGGGGTGTCGGTGGCGTCCAGGTCAGCGGTGAGCTGCTTGCAGAAGGGGCACCAGGTGGTGGTGTACAGGGTGACGGACATGGGTTACTCCTTGATCGTTAGCGGTTCGTGTTCGTGTATTCGCAGATACGGTAACGCAACGGGTCCTCGCCGGTCAGGGCGGTTCCCTTCGCCGACTCCAGCCAGGGGCCGTCGGCGACGGCGAAGGAGCCGTCCTCCAGCGTCGCACGCATGTCGGGGGCGGCGACGGTGAAGCGCTCCGGCGCCCCGCAGGCGATCTCGGTGACCACCACCCGGTCGGCGACCGGCAGGCACTGGCGGTAGATCTCCCCGCCACCGAGGATCCACACCGTGGGAACTGTGGACGCGTCCGCCCCGGCGACGCGGTAGGCGGCGGCGACGGCCTCCGGGATCGTCGCGCACACCGTCCCGCCCGGGGCGTCGTACGAGGTGTTGCGGGTGATCACCACGTTGTCGCGTCCGGGGAGGGGACGGAAGCGCGGGTCCAGGGCCTCCCACGAGATCCGGCCCATCACCACGGGTGCGCCCACGGTGGAGTTCTTGAAGTGTTCCAGGTCCTCCGGCAGGTACCAGGGCATGTCGGTGCCGTCGCCGATGATGTTGTCGGTGGTCTGCGCCCAGATCATCGCCACCTCGACGTCGTCCGGCAGCCCGGCGGCGCGCAGTGCGTCCCTGGTTAGTGTGGTATCGCTCATGGTGACTGTCTCGTCCTTCCTCACACCGCCACCGGGGCCTTGATACCCGGGTGCGGGTCGTAATCGTCCACGGAAATGTCGTCGAAGGTGTAGCTGAACATGTCGTCCGCCTTCGTCAGCGACAGCGTGGGGTAGGGGCGCGCCTCCCGGCTGAGCTGGCGTTCCACCTGCTCCACGTGGTTGTCGTAGATGTGGCAGTCGCCACCGGTCCACACGAACTCGCCGACCTCCAGGCCCGCCTGCTGGGCGAACATGTGGGTCAGGATGGAGTAGCTGGCGATGTTGAACGGCACGCCCAGGAACATGTCCGCGCTGCGCTGGTAGAGCTGGCAGGACAGCTTCCCGTCGGCCACGTAGAGCTGGAACATCAGGTGGCACGGCGGCAGAGCCATGTCGTCGAGCTCGGAGACGTTCCACGCCGAGACGATGTTGCGCCGCGAATCCGGGTTCTGCTTCAGCGTCTCCAACGCCGCGGCGATCTGGTCGACGTGTGCGCCGTCCGGGGTGGGCCAGCTGCGCCACTGGACGCCGTAGATGGGACCCAGGTCGCCGTTGTCGTCGGCCCACTCGTCCCAGATGCTCACCCCGTGCTCGTGCAACCAGGACACGTTGGAGTCCCCGCGCAGGAACCAGAGCAGTTCGCCCACGACGGACTTGAGGTGGACCTTCTTCGTGGTGATCAGCGGGAACCCCGCCGACAGGTCGTAGCGGATCTGGCGGCCGAACAGGCTGCGTGTGCCGGTGCCGGTGCGGTCGCCCTTGGCGGTGCCGTCGGCGAGGATCTCGGCCAGGAGATCCTCGTAGGGCGTGGAGATGGGGGAGGCGGAACTCATGGTGTCAAGAATAGGTGTCGTCGGTCCCGGCGGCATCCGCCGGGTTCATAACACCTTGCGCAGCGGCATCAGCGCGATCTCGGCGACACGGGACAGCGGGTGCTCGTCGCGCCAGGACGTGGAGTTGACCGTCTCGCAGTGCTCGATGTCGGCGGTGAAGATCTCCTCCAGCGTGGCCGCGAAGTCCTTGTCCGTCACCTCGATGTTCGTCTCGTAGTTGAAGGACAGCGACAGCCGGTCGATGTTCGCCGTACCCACCGTGGACCACTCGCCGTCGATGGTGGCGGTCTTCGCGTGGATCATCGTGGTGGCGTACAGGTGCAGTGTGATGCCGTGCTCCAGGATCTCGCCGTAGAACCCCCGGCTCACCCAGTCGGCGACCATGTGGTTGGACTCCTTGGGCACCATCAGGCGTACGTCCACCCCACGGTCGGACGCCCGGTAGAGCGCCTGCAGGATCTGCTGGTCCGGGATGAAGTAGGGCGTGGTGATCCAGATGTGGTCGCGGGCGCGCTCGATGGCGGTGAGGTACATGTTGCGCAGCGGGTACACCAGCTGCACCGGCAGGTTCGCCACGACCTGGATCCGGGAGTCCCAGCTGTCCGGGGCGGTCCAGGGGATGTCCCCGCCGTCCGGCCACTTCTGGTTCCACACCCGGGTGACCGCATTGCGCAGCCCCCAGGTCTTCGGGCCGACCTGGCGCACGTGGGTGTCGCGCCAGTGCCCGGCGAACTCGGAGCCGATGTTGTAGCCGCCGACGAAGCCGGTGTGGTCGTCGACGACGAGGATCTTGGAGTGGCACACCCCGGTGGTGCGTACCGGGGCGGTCCACAGTTTGCGGGTGACCACGGGCAGGCGGGCGACGTGGACCTTGTCGGAGAAGTTGCGGTAGAACGAGCGCGGCACCACGAGGTTGCCGAGGCCGTCGTAGATCACGTAGACGTCCACGCCACGGTCCGCGGCGGCGTTGAGTGCCTCGATGAAGGCCAGGCCGTCCTCGTCGGCCTTCCACATGTAGTTCTCCATGACGATGATGTCCTCGGCGGCGCCGATGGCGTCGACCATGTCGTCGTAGAGGCTGCGTCCGTCGGTGTAGACGGTCATCTCGGAGTCGCCGACGGTGGCGGAGAATGTGCCCGGACGTGGGGCCTCACGTTGCTTGCGGCCCTGGCGCCGGACGAGGTCGGCGGTGAGTGCGGGCAGGGCGGCGGCCGCGGCGAGGGCGGCGGCGCCGCTCACGGCGAGGCCACCGTAGGTGGCGGCGGTGCGGGCGGAAGTCATCCCGCCCAGTGTAGAGAAGCCCGCGGAGCTACGCGGTTGTGTAGGAACCGTTCTCCGCGGTGAACCGGGCGGCGGCGGCGAGGATGTCCTCGGCCACGTCGGGACGGCAGATCAGCAGGTCGGGGAGGTAGGTGTCCTCGTTGTTGTAGACCAACGGGGAACCGTCGAGGCGGCTGCAGTGCAGGCCGGCGGCCTGGCACACGCCGACTGGGGCGGCGTTGTCCCACTCGTACTGGCCTCCGGCGTGGATGTAGGCGTCGTTGTCGCCGAGCAGGACGCTGATGGCCTTGGCGCCGCAGGAACCCATCGTCGTGAGCTCCGCGCCGAGCGACTCGGCGACGTAGGGGGCCACGTCCGGCGTGCTGTTGCGCGAGATCACGAAGCGGTTCGTCGGCGCCCCGGAGACCGCACGGGACTCCGCGGAGGTGAACACCTGACCCAGGTCCGGCATGCCGACGGCGGAGACCGTGACGGTGCCCTTCACCGCCAGGGCGATGTGCACCGCCCAGTCCTGGCGCACGCCGGCGTACTCGCGGGTGCCGTCCAGCGGGTCGATGATCCACACCCGGTCCTTGCCGAGGCGGGAGAGGTCGTCGGTGGCCTCCTCGGAGAGCACCGCGTCGTCCGGGCGGTGCAGCGCCAGGGACCGGGCGATCCAGTCCTGGGCGATCGCGTCACCGGCGGCACCCAGATCCCCGCCCCGCAGAAGTCCCACGTTGCGGACCCCTTTGAGGATCTCTCCGGTGCCCTGGGCAAGGCGACCGGCAAGGGTCTCGTCGTCGATGAAGCGCGTCATGGGAACCCATTGTAATCGCAGCGGCGGGGAGTCACAGCGGAAAGTGTCGTGAAGTCCGCCGATGACGCCGGAGCAGGGCCTTTTGTGCGCCGGAAATTCCATGTCCGTGCCGCGTGGTTGACTGGTGGACATGACTGACGCCCCCGATCCGCTGGACCGTTTCTCCGCCCCGGTCGCCGCCTGGTTCCGTGAGGTGTTCAGCGAGCCCACGGTGGTCCAGTCACAGGCGTGGGACGCGATCAGCCGGGGCGACAACGCCCTCGTCGTCGCCCCGACGGGTTCGGGAAAGACGTTGGCGGCGTTCCTGTGGGCGCTGTCGAGGCTGACCTCGCAGGGGCTGATGAACAGGACGCAGGACGGTGCCGGCACACGCGTGCTGTACATCTCCCCGCTGAAGGCGCTGGGTGTGGACGTGGAGCGCAACCTGCAGGTCCCGCTCGCCGGTATCGCGCGCACCGCCGCGGCGTCCGGCGCCGACATCGCCCCGGTGCGCGTGGGCGTGCGGTCCGGCGACACCCCGCAGGCCGAGCGGGCGAAGATGCTGCGCACCCCGCCGGACGTGCTGATCACCACCCCGGAGTCGCTGTACCTCATGCTCACCTCCAAGGCAGCCGGCACGTTGCGCGGGGTGGACACCGTCATCGTCGACGAGGTCCACGCCGTGGCGGGCACGAAACGCGGTACGCACCTGGCACTGAGCCTGGAGCGGCTCGAGCAGCTCACCGAGGACCCCGTGCAGCGCATCGGGCTGTCGGCCACGGTGAACCCGGTGGACACCGTCGCCGCCTACCTCGGCGGGGACCGTCCGGTCACGGTGGTCAACCCGCCGACCACCAAGTTGTGGGACGTGCGGGTACGCAGCGTGGTCGAGGACTTCCGCGACCCGCCGGCGTTGGAGGACGTGGCGGCCGCGGCAGGGGAGGGCTCGGGAGATGACACGGGCGTCACGGACGATGCAGTGCCGTTCGACGAGGCGCTGGCCGGCCCGTCGTTGATCGGCGAGGGCGTCGGTGGGGTCACCGAGGCAGGCAGCGGTTCGCGGGTGGCGTCCGGCGTGGACCGCGAGTCCGCGCTGCCGCAGCAGAAGTCCGTGTGGCCGCACGTGCAGCGGGCGATCTACGAACAGGTCATGGACAACCGGTCCACCCTGGTGTTCGTCAACGCCCGGCGTACCGCCGAGCGGCTCACCGGCGCGCTCAACGAGATGTGGGCCCTGGAGCACGACCCGGACTCGTTGGCCCCGCCCACGCGACGCGACCCCGCCCAGCTCATGGCGCAGTCCGGTGCGGTGCCCGGCGCCCCGCAGGTCATCGCCCGGGCGCACCACGGGTCGGTGTCCAAGGACGAGCGTGCCGACATCGAGGCGGCGCTGAAGGACGGCTCGCTGCGGTGCGTGGTGGCCACCTCGTCGTTGGAGCTCGGCATCGACATGGGGCTGGTCGACCATGTGGTGCAGGTCGGGGCGCCGCCGAGCGTGTCTTCGGCGGTGCAACGCTGCGGGCGCGCCGGGCACTCCGTGGGTGCGGTGTCACGCGCCACGATCTACCCGCTGCACCGGGCGGATGCCGAGGTGGCGACCGTGATCGTGGACCGGATGCTCGCCGGCGACCTGGAGCCGTTGCGGGTGGTGGCCAATGCGCTGGACGTGCTGGCGCAGCAGACCGTCGCCGTGGCGGCACAGGCGGCCGCCCAGGTAGGGGAGGGCGACGGCACAGTGGACGTGGAGGACTGGTTCCGCACCGTCCGGCGTGCCCACCCCTACGCCGCCCTGCCGCGCGAGGCCTTCGACGGGGTGCTGGAACTGGTCAGCGGCCGGTACCCGTCCACCGACTTCGCCGAGCTGCGTCCCAAGGTGGTCTACGACCCGGCCACCGGGGCCTTCGAGGCACGCCCCGGTGCCCAGCGCACCGCGGTGACCTCGGGCGGGACGATCCCCGACCGTGGCCTGTTCGGCGTCTTCCTCCCTGCCGACGGAGACGCGAACACCGGTGGCCGGCGTGTCGGCGAGCTCGACGAGGAGATGGTCTACGAGTCGCGGGTGGGCGACGTGTTCACCCTGGGGGCCTCGTCGTGGCGGATCGCCGAGATCACCCGTGACCAGGTCATCGTCACCCCGGCGGCCGGGCACACCGGGCGCCTGCCGTTCTGGGTCGGCGACGCCGAGGGCCGTCCCGCCGATCTCGCCCCGGTGCTCGGCGCCGCGCGTCGCGGTTGGGGCAAGGGGAAAGACGGAGACCTGCGCGGCTCGGACTTCCTCGACGACTACACCCGGCGCAACCTCGACGACTTCTACGCCGGCCAACGCGAGGCCACCCAGGTCGTGCCCGATGAACGCACGATCCTGATCGAACGCTTCCACGACGAGGTCGGCGACTGGCGCGTGGTCGTCCACACCCCCTGGGGCCGTTCGGTGAACGCGCCCTGGGCACTGGCGATCGGGGCGGAGCTGTCGCGGCGCTCCGGCATCGACGCGATGGCCGTCGCCGGCGACGATGGCATCGTCCTGCGCCTGCCCTACACCGAGGACGCTCCGGGCGCGGAGCTGCTCACCGGCGGGGCAGGTGGCGTGGCAGGTTCGGACGCCGCGCCGGTCGTCGCCGAGGTCACCGACGCGGTCGGGTCGTCCGCCCTGTTCGCCGGCCGTTTCCGCGAGTGCGCCGCACGCGCCCTCCTGCTGCCTCGGCGAAACCCGGGCAAACGGCAGCCGTTGTGGCAGCAACGCCAGCGCGCCGCCCAGCTGCTGGACGTCGCCCGCCCGCACCCGGAGTTCCCGATCATGGTGGAGACCATGCGCGAGTGCCTGCGCGACGTCTACGACCTGCCCGCCCTGGAGAAGGTCGTCGCCGCGGTGGGCACCCGTGCGATGCGCGTCGCCGAGATCACCACCGAGACTCCCTCGCCCTTCGCCGAGTCCCTGCTGTTCAGCTACACCGGGGCGTTCCTCTACGAAGGCGACTCCGCAGACCGGGCCGCCGCGCTGACCGTGGACCCCGCACTGCTCGCCGCGGTGCTGGGGGCACGTGGTGAGGGCCTGGTGCTCGACCCGGACGTGGTCGCCGAGGTCGTCGACTCGCTGCAGTGGCTGGCGGAGGGGCGCCGTGCCGGCACCGCAGAGCAGGTCGTGGACATGCTGCGCGCCCTGGGCCCGTTGGCGCCCGAGGAGGTGCGGCGGCGGGTGGACCCCGTCGAGGTGGAGACGGTGGTCGACCAGGTTCGGGGCATGATTCCGCGGCGGGTGTGCGAGGTCAAGGTCGGCGGCGTGCGACGGTGGGCGGTGGTGGAGGACGCCGCCCTGCTGCGCGACGGTCTCGGCATCCCCGTGCCGCCCGGCGTCGCCGCCGCGAGCGCGACGGTGGACGACGCGGTCGACCAGCTCGTCCTGCGCTGGGCGCGCACCCACGGTCCGTTCAGCGCCGCCGAGGTGGCCGCCGAGTTCGGGCTGGGCGTGGCCACCGCCGACTCGTTGGCCCGGCGGTGGGTCAGCGGTAGACGCCTGGAGTCCCATGAGGATAGGGGCGAGAACGAGTACGTGGACGCCGGCGTGCTGCGTCGGCTGCGCGCGGCCACGCTGGCCAAGGCCCGTGGGGCACTGGAACCGGTGAGCGTGCAGACCTACGCCGCGGTGCTCGCCGACTGGCACGGCCTGGGTGTCGGGGAGCGCGAGGACCTGCCCGGGGTCATCGAACAGCTCGCCGGGGTCGCGTTGCCCGCCAGTGCCTGGGAGACCGTGGTGCTGCCCGCGCGCATCCCCGACTACCGCACCGGCGACCTGGACGACCTGGTTGCCGCAGGCGAGGTCCTGGTGGTGGGGGCCGGGGCGACCTCGGCGACGGACCCGCGCATCATGCTGCTGCCCGCCGACCTGGCCCCCCTGCTCGTGGAGGAGACGGGCACCGATGAGGCTGCAGATGCTTCGGAGGATCCTGTGGGGCCGGTGGCGTCGCTGGTGCGTGACCGTGTCGGCGGGGGAGGGGCGTTCCTCGCCGCGGAGATCGAACGCGGGCTGGGGGACAGCAGCGACCACGACGCGGTGGACTCCGCCATCTGGGAACTCTTCGACGCCGGCCTACTCATGCCGGACTCCTTCGCCCCGATCCGGGCACGGTTGGCCGGCACCGGGATCACCGACCGTGCCGGTGGTGGAGCCGGTGGTAGAGCCGGGGGGACCGGTTCAGGTGCGCACAAGGCACCGCGACGCAACCGCGGCCGGGGCACCACCCGACGACTGAGGATGGGGCGCAGCACCTTCGCCCAGACCGTCGCGTCTCAGGAGGTCCGCTCGCGCCGGGCGGCGATGAACGCCCACGCAGGGGTGCCCGGACGCTGGTCACAGGTGCCCGTGGCAGAGGGCGCGGCGGCCGAACGCGCCATCGCCACCGGTGAGGCGTGGCTGGACCGCTACGCCGTGGTGACCCGCGGCGCGGTGATGGCAGAGCACACCGAGGGCGGATTCGCAGCGGCCTACCGGATGCTCACCGCCTGGGAGGACAACGGCACCGTGCTGCGCGGCTACGTGGTCGACGGCCTGGGCGGGGCACAGTTCGCCTCCCGGGAGGTCATCGACCAACTGCGCCGGGCAGAGGAGAACACCGACTCCGGCGACGGGGCGGCCGCCCCACGGCTGCTCGCGGCGTCCGACCCGGCGAACCCCTACGGTGCGGCGGTGCCCTGGCCGGACGTACCGGACGACGCACCGCGTCCGACCCGCGGTGCCGGCGCCCTGGTCGTCCTGCGTGACGGGCGGCTGCTGGCGCACCTGACGCGGGGCGGGCGCACGGTCACCGTGTTCACCAGGCCCGGACTGTCGGACGCTCCGACGCCGCTGGACCCCGGCGACGTTGCCGGCGTGGTCGCCGTGCTGTCCGACGCGGTACAGGCGGGCAGGCTGTCGCCGGTGACCGTGGAGCGCGTCAACGGTGTGGACGTGATGGGTGTGGCCACCGGTGTGTGGACCGAGGCCGGTGCCCGGTTCACGCCGAAGGGGCTGGTGGTGCGGTGACGGAGGCAAGTGGAGAGCCCGCCGATTTCACCTTCGATGAGTTCACCGCGGCGAAGAAGAAGTGAGCGGATTGCCGATGACACGCGCTTGATCAGAGGTGCTGCTGGGCACGGTCCAGATGCGCGGTGATCGCGCTGGTCATGCGCTTGCGGCCGAATGCCTGCAGGACAGCGCGCCGGGTTTCGCCATCTGAGGCACTCGGTGTGCGCGCGACGATGATGCGCCACGCATTGGCGATCTCGACCGGGCTGATGTCATCGAAGGGGCGGTCAGCCATGGAGTCATTCGGGCGGAACTCCCGCCAGCTTTCGGGGGTCATGTCGGACGGCCAGACGAAGTCGTCCTCATCGACGGCGAGTCCAATCTGCCGAAGTTGGCGGGCGATCTGCTGCTTCTTCTTGGGACCGCACCGGGACTTTCCGAATGACCTGGTCGTCAGTGTGATGAGCCGCTCGATACTGATGGGGCCCTCGAACTCAGCGATCTCGGCGGCGACTCCCCGCACCTGCATCTTGGCGGCCTTCTTGGGGAGGCCGTCGATGACCTCGGAGCCACCGGCGGGGACGACCTCCCAACCCTCGAACTCGTAGCGTCCGTTGCCGATGGTTGGCGTGTTGGTCGGGTCAGCACCCTTGCTGTCGGTGCGGTGCAGGTCGTCGGCGCTGGGGGCCGTGTAGTCGTCCTTCCGTTTCATGGGCTGATCGGCAGGCTGCACGGTGGGGAGATCCGGGAGCGACACTGATGCTCGCGACGCCTCGCCGTGCGCCGCAACGTAGGCGGTGATGAGCCTGGTCCGTTCCTCCTCGAGGCTGTGTGCGGCCGCGGCATCACCGAGGGAATTCAGGAGGCGTGCGCCGAAGTCTGCGGTACGGATCGCGTCGAGGTCGGTGAGGATGTCGTTGTGTGCCCACCGGTTGCGAATGATGCGAAGCTCGCTGGCGACGGTACTGACCTGACGGAGCTGGTCGTCGAAGGGGTAGCCGAGTCGACCGAGCCTCTCGGTGAGCATGCGGAGCTGGGATTGCAGGTCGGTGCGCCTGTAGGCCCGCGTAGCGCGCCCGCGGGAGTGATCGAGTTCGGTCAGCAGGCTCGTCCACTCCCGTCCCCGGAGCCGGTCCTGCAGGTGCCCGGCGATGAGTGGATCGAGGCGACGGGCGAGAGTGGTGAGGATCTCCGAGACCACGATTGTCGGGGAGATTGTGGCGCGGGGAGACTCGGTCATGCGATTGATTGTGCCATCTCGTCGTTCTGGAAAGACGGGGCCTCGCAGTGTTCGCACTCTGCTGGTGGTGCTCGCGAAACTTCGGTCGCGTCAGCTGCCGAGCAGGGCGAGGGGAATGACGGCGACACCGTCCGGGCGGCGGTAGGCGTACTGGCCCGAGTAGAGAACAACGAGGTCGACGACGTCGTCGGGGAACTGGTCGCGGAACCACAGGAGGTGCTCAACGTCGCCAGGGGCTCGAAGAGTACCCCCAGCAGGTGCGAGCCCCGGGGCAGCGTTAGATCCCTGGCGCTGAGGCCTTGCAGGCGTAGCGCCAGGGCTGGATCCACCAACTGGTGTTTCGGGGCGAGCTGGGCAGCCTTCAACGGGTTGCGTACCGGGTTCCAGGCAGGAACCGGATCAAGGACCCAGATCGGGGAGAGCAGGTCGCGGTAGTGCGCGGTGGTGTCCTTGCTCGGTTGGGAGCCGTCGCGGCCCGTCGTCGCGTCGAGGATTCGTGAGTAGGACGTCGGTGTCGACGACGCTGCGCCGTATGCCGCCAGCCAGCGACGAAGGGTTTCCGGTCGGCGTGCGGTATATCCGGCTCCCGGAAGGTCGCGATCCACGACCTGGCGAAGATAATTATCCAGGGCCTGGCTCCGCCGGCGCTCCGGAAGCGAGAGGATGCCAGGGAATCCGCTGTCCGCGATCGCCGCTGTGTAGTCGGGGAGTGTGGCGGCCGAGGTTTCGCTGATTCGGGGGTTATTCCCGGATATGACGTCGTTGAAGCGGACGGTAGCGGTGAAGTCCCCACGCTCGAACAGGGACATGGGGCGCATGCGCAATGAAATGATCCGTCCGGCCCCGGAGTGGGTGTTGGAGTCCGCCCTCGGAGCGGCGCTTCCCGTAGCGAGGAATCTGCCTGCCGGTGCGTGGCGGTCGACCGCACGTCGGACGGCGTCCCCCTTGTCCGTCTCGGATCCAGGGGACCGTCGGTACGGAAGGGGCGGGCAGGTGCCGCTAGAGAAGTTGTCTCCGGGGTGGAGAGATGTTCGCTCCGTACGAACTGTCGTATGTTCCGGATACTTATTAACAATTTTCGCCCGATATGCACTGAAGTGCATTGAATATTGCCGATCAGTGCGCGGTATTGACTATCTGATAGCCATTAAAAACTGCACATACCTACAAATATTCCATATCAAATGGGGGAATGTCGCGCTCGGTTGAATTTCGATGTATCTTCAAACTGTCCTGCGCCTACGGTGGCGAGACGAGGAATTGTCTGACGGAATTCCTCGGGGAACTATTTCTGTACGAAAGGCACTTCAGTGGAGAAGAACAGCACGGCGGGAAAGCGCAAGATCAGGCGGGCGGCCCTGGCCGTCGTCGCGGCATGGAGCGTCGCCGTCGCCGGCACCGTGGTGGTCAGCCCGCAGGCGCAGGCGGCCCCGGCCCGGAACCTGGTCACCTTCGGTGACTCCTACATGTCCAACCCCACACCCGCCGAGGCCGTCGGCGCCAAGGTCCGCTCGGCCGCCGAGAACGCCGGCATCCCGCTGGACAACCCGGTCACCGCACCGCTGGGCCAGTACACCGCCCACGGTTGCGGTCAGTCGCCGACCAACGCCCCGCGTCAGATCGCCCGGATGACCGGCCTGACCGTCAACGACTACTCCTGCCCCGGTGCGATGGCCTACTCCACCGGCACCCCGGCGATGACGCTGCGCGGCGAAATCGACAACGCCCTGGCCGACCGGGCGCTCAACGCCCAGACCAGCAACGTCGTCATCCAGTTCGGCTTCAACGACTCCTACAGCTGGCTGTTGGGCAAAGTCATGGCCAACGGCCTGCCTGACACCTACCTCAACCTGCAGCAGCGCTACGCCGAGCAGAAGGTCCTGTGGGACCGGGCGATGAACGATGCGATCAACCGGATCAAGGCCGCCGCCCCCAACGCCCGGGTCACCATCGCCAGCTACCCGACGATCTCCAAGCCCGACACCGCCGAGCAGTGCCTGCTGCACGTCGAGATGATCCCCGGCGACATCGGCATCCCCGCCTTCTGGATCCGTGACGCCGAGGTCAACATCAGCAACTGGTCCAAGGCACTGGTCGCGGCACGCGCCCGCGACAACGTCGTGCTCGCCGACCTGCGCGGTGCGACCGCCGGCCGCGGCGAGTGCGCCCCCGACAACGTCCGGCTGATCGCCGGGGTCATCGACACCACCAACCGCTCCGGCTACAACCTGCCGGTGCACATGACCAACTGGGGCGTCACCCGGTCCGCTGAGGTCATCGCAGCGACCTTCTGACCCCGCTCACCACGCAACACCCCACCCCTCCCGAGACCTCCGGCCCCACCCCGGGGGTCTCGAGCACTGAAAGGATGCAACATGCACAAGCACGGAACCCACGTGTCGGCCCGTACGCAGGTCACCCAGATGATCGACTCACTCAAGCCCCTGGTCAAGGCCGGAGTGCTGCGCACCGGTGGGCCGAAGGAGTCCGTCGGACTCATCGGCGCGATGGGTAACTGGGGCATGTCCCTGGCCGCCCTTGCCGAGATGGGCGCGACGTCGTTCCCCAAGCGCACCGCCCTGATCGACGACCGCGGCGCGATGAGCTTCACCCAGCTGCGCGACGACGCCCGCGCCCTGGCGCGCACCCTGCGCAGCTACACCACCGACGACGGGCAGGACGTCTCGTCGATCTCGGTCATCGCGCGCAACAGCCGCGGCCTCGTCCTGCCGCTCATCGCCGCGGCCTACCTCGGCGCCGAGGCAAAGATCCTCAACCCCGGGTCCTCGCTGTCGCAGTTGCAGGACATCGCCCGCGAGTACCCCAGCGACGTGACCTTCATCGACGCCGAGTTCGGCGAGGTGCTCGCCGAGCTCAACGCCGACAACAAGATCGCTGTCGCCGAATGGTCCGGCAGCATCCAGGACACCGAAACGCTCGAGTCGCTGATCGGTGCAGGACGCGGTGAGTACCGCCACGTCGCACTGCCACAGCGCCCCACCCAGGCGTCCACCGTCATCATGTCCTCGGGCACCCGCGGGGTGCCCAAGGCGGTCGTGCTGCCCGTCCCGCGCACCCCCAAGGTGCTCGGCAGCATCCTGGAGCGCATCCCGTTCCGCTCCGGTGACGTCATCCAGCTGTCCGTGGGCATGTTCCACGCCTGGGGCTGGCTGAACCTGCACATCTCCATGGCCACCGGCTCGACCCTGTTGACCCGCCGCTGGTTCGACGTGGACACCGAGGTCGCCGACATCACCACCCACAAGGTCACCGGCATCGTCTCCGCCGCGGTGTACCTGCGTCAGGTCCTCGCCGGCGTCAACGACGGCAACGTGGACGTCACCGGCGTACGCTACATCGTCTCCGCCGGCAACGCCATCGCCCCTGAACTCGTCGTCGAGCTCAACGAGCGCTTCGGCGACCGGACCGGCGTGGTCCACAACTTCTACGGCTCCACCGAGCACGGTCAGATCACCCTGGCCACCGCCGCCGACATGGTCACCGACCCCACCACCGCCGGACGCCCCGGCCCCGGCGTGCGCCTGGAGATCCTCGGCGACGACCTCACGCCGCTGCCGGACGGCCAGACCGGAGTGATCTACTCGTCGAACTCCATGACCTCGCTGGGCTTCCTGTCCGACAAGGACTCCGGCGACGTGGTCGACGGCATGCTCTCCACCGGTGACAAGGGCTACATCGACGCCGACGGCAAGCTCTACGTGTGCGGTCGCGCCGACGACATGGTCATCCGCGGCGGCGAGAACATCCACCCCCGCGTCATCGAGGAGTTCCTGCTCACCCTGCCTCAGATCGACGACGCCTTCGTCATCGGCCACCAGGACGACGTGGTCGCCACACTCAACGCCTTCATCGTCCTGTCCGCCGAGTCTGCTGAGGTCACCGACGACGAGCTCAACGCCGCGGTACTCGCCGGGGTCAACCAGTTCTGCTCGCTCGACAACATCGTCCGCCTCGACGACCTGCCCCGCAACGACTCCGGCAAGGTCGTCCCGCGCCTGCTGCCGCAGGTCGCCGACAAGGCCGACAACGCCTCCTAGCCAACAACGAGAACAAGGAGAACACCATGTACTACTCCAACGGCAACTACGAGGCTTTCGCCCGCCCGCGCAAGCCCGAAGGCGTCGACGACAAGCACGCCTGGATCGTCGGCACCGGCCTGGCCGGGCTGGCTGCGGCGACCTTCCTGATTCGCGACGCACAGATGCCCGGCGCCAACATCCACCTCATCGAGGAACTCCCGCTGGCCGGTGGCTCCCTCGACGGTGAAGAGCGCCCCGACATCGGTTTCATCACCCGTGGTGGTCGGGAGATGGAGAACCACTTCGAGTGCCTCTGGGACATGTACCGCTCGATCCCGTCGCTGGAGATCCCCGGTGCGTCCTACCTCGACGAGTACTACTGGCTCGACAAGGACGACCCGAACTCGTCGAACTGCCGGCTGATCCACGACCGTGGCAACCGGGTGCCCACCGACGGGGACTTCACCCTCACGGAGAACGCCCAGCTCGAGATCGTCAAGCTGGTCACCGCCTCCGAGCACACCCTCGAAGGCCGCACCATCGAGGACTACTTCTCCGAGGAGTTCTTCGCCAGCAACTTCTGGTTCTACTGGGCCACGATGTTCGCCTTCGAGAAGTGGCACTCGCTGATCGAGATGCGCCGCTACGTGATGCGTTTCATCCACCACACCGGCGGCCTGCCGGACTTCACCGCCCTGAAATTCAACCGCTACAACCAGTACGACTCCATGGTCCGGCCCATCCTGGCCTACCTGCTCGACCACGGCGTCGACGTGCGCTACGGCACCACCGTCACCGACATCGACGTCACCATCGACGGTGCAGGCGACAGCGAGAAGAAGATGGCCACCGCGCTCCACCTGGCCACCGCCGAGGGCGGGCAGACCGTGGAGCTGGGCGCCGAGGACTACGTGTTCGTCACCAACGGGTCGATCACCGAGTCCACCACCTACGGTTCACACCACACCGCGGCACCGGTGACCACCGAGCCCGGTGGGGCATGGGAGCTGTGGGAGAACCTCGCGTCGAAGTCGCCTGACTTCGGTCGCCCGGCGGTGTTCTACAAGAACCTGCCGGAGAAGAGCTGGTACGTCTCGGCCACCGCCACGGTCAAGGACGCCCGCGTCGAACCGTTCATCGAGCGGCTCACCCGGCGCTCGTTGCACGACGGCAAGGTCAACACCGGTGGCATCATCACCGTCACCGACTCCACCTGGCTGATGAGCTTCGCGGTGCACCGCCAGCCGCACTTCACCTCCCAGAACCCCGACGAGACCGTGGTGTGGATCTACGCGTTGTACTCCGACGTCGACGGCGACTACGTGAAGAAGCCGATCGTGGAGTGCACCGGCGAGGAGATCACCCAGGAGTGGCTCTACCACCTCGGTGTGCCGGTCGACCAGATCGACGAGCTGGCCTCCCAGACGTCGATCAACACCAACCCGGTGTACATGCCGTTCATCACCGCGTACTTCATGCCGCGGCGTGCCGGCGACCGTCCTGCCGTGGTGCCGCAGGGCTCGGCGAACCTGGCGTTCATCGGCAACTTCGCCGAGTCGCCCTCGCGCGACACGGTATTCACCACGGAGTACTCCGTGCGTACCGCCATGGAGGCCGTCTACACCTTCATGAACGTCGACCGTGGCATCCCGGAGGTCTTCGGTTCGGTCTACGACCTGCGTGAACTGCTCAAGGCCACCTACCACCTGCGTGACCGCAAGAGCTTCGACGAGCAGCCGGTGACCACGAAGTTCAAGCTGCCGGTGCCTGGTTTCGTCAAGGCGAAGGTGCGCGCGAAGCTGGACGGTGTCCTGCACGGGACCTGGATCGAGGAGCTGCTGCAGGACTCCGGTCTGCTGAAGCGCTGACCAGTTCCGCCGCGCGTGCCGGGCGGCGTACCCTGAGCCCCGGATCACCGGTCACGGTGATCCCCGGCTCGTAGAAGGAGGTGCGCCAGATGCCCGAGGGCGACTCCGTGCTGCAGCTGTCCAACCGCATGCAGTGGATGACCGGGCGGACCGTGACCCGGAGCGACATCCGCGTGCCCCGGTTCGCCACGGAGGACCTCACCGGACTCAGCGTCCGGCGTGTGTGGCCCTACGGCAAGCACCTGTTCATCGACGTCGGCGGGCGCGTTCTGCACACCCACCTGAAGATGGAGGGTGTGTGGTCCATCCACGCCGCCGGCGCGCGCTGGCGTCGGCCCGGGCACACCGCCCGGGTCGTCCTGCGCTTCAGCCCGCAGCATCCCGGTGGCCCCGAGATCGAGACCGTGGGCCACAGCCTCGGCTTCGTCCGACTCTTCGACATCGACGAGTACCCGCAGGTCGTCGGACACCTGGGCCCCGACATCCTCGCGCCCGACTGGGCATCGGCGGGTGGACGCGACGACGCCCTGGCCCGCATCCTGACCCGGCCTGAGCGCAGCATCGGTGCCGCGCTGCTTGACCAACGCAACGTCGCCGGCATCGGCAACGAGTACCGGGCGGAGGTCTGCTTCCTCGGCGGGGTCGACCCGCGCCGCCCGGTGGGGCAGGGGCAGGACGCTGCGAGCACCGCCGCGCACCTGCTCGACCTGTCGCGCACCGTGATGTGGGAGAACAGGCTGGAACCCCGTCGGCTGTTCACCGGCGACCGACGCCCCGGTATGGGCAACTACGTGTTCGGCCGGGCGGCGAAGGCCTGCCGACGTTGCGGCACCCCGGTGCTCAAGGGTTTCCTCGGCGGGGTGGACGCCGGCGGCGACGACGGGGAACTCGAACGGGTCATCTGGTGGTGCCCGGTCTGCCAGCCGCAGTGAGGTTGTCCTGAAACCCCACTCAGATGGTGGTCATCGGGAGGTGGACCAACATCCGCGTGGGGTTCTGGGGACAACTCCGGAAGAAGGCATCGGAAGTTGTCCACAGTTTTCGGGGACTGTGGGGGGCAGGGTGGACCGGGCGGCGGGGCTGGTGTCTACTTCGGTGCACGGCTGACACCGGGGGAGAGGACCACACCGATGGGGAAGAATACGCGGGCACAGGGACGGGGGCCCGCCTACACCTGGCGGGTGATGCCGGGCATCATTCCGCAGGCCAGGGCCGAACTGAAGGCCGCCGGAAAGGTGACCGACTGGAAGCTGCGCCACCACTACCGTGCCGTGGCACACGGGGTGGTGGTGCCGCGTGACGCCGGGACCGGCCATGACAACAGCGGCGGATTCGGGGTCGACATCGTCACCCGCGCTCGGGCCCAACACCTCGTCCAGCCGGAGGCCGTGATCGGCGGATGGGCTGCCGCCGCGCTGCACGGGCTGCGTCCGGACTGGGCCGACCACGCGCCCGTGTTGATCCACATGGGGAGCAAGCATCGCCTGTCTGCGGTGACCGCCGAGGCGGTGCGTACACTCCTCCGACCCGTGGTCCAGCCACTGCCGGCGACGATGGCGACTACCTGTCCGGACCCGCGTTTCCCGCAGATGCGAGTCGTCACCCCGGCATTTGCTGCGGCACAGTGCCTGTGGAGCATCCTGACCAGCCGGCACACCTGGTGGGTGGACGGCGTCCCCGGCCTGACCTGGGAACAGGTCCGTGCTGTGCAGTTCATCGACGCCTTCGCGCAGTGCACCTGGATCACCCGTGACGAGATTCTGGCTGCGGCGAAAGGCATGGTGAACAGGCGTGACCTCGCACCCGTGCTGGCGTTGTCGGACGATGGAGCGCAGTCGCCGATGGAGACCACGATGCGGCTGATGGTCCGGGACCTGCTGCCGGCACCCCACCGGTGGGTCTCCCAGGTGAGGGTCGACCTGGAACGGGGAGCGCACTCCGGCTGGACCGCCCGGACGCTACCTGACCTGGGGGTTCCAAAACTCAAGGTGGCGGTCTACTACGACGGCGCCCACCACGACACCGCGCAGCAGACGGACGTGGACTTCGACCAGTTCCACGCGCTGCGGGACCTGGAGTGGGAGGCGCTGAGGTTCAACAAACGCCATCTACGGTGTCCCGGCGATCTACGCGAACAGGTGTGCAACGTCATCGGCAGGGCGATGGCGGCGCTGGAGGCCCGGACATCCTGAACCCCCCGCAGATGGTGGTCACAAGGAGTTGGACCAACAATCGCGTGGGGTTCTGGGACAGGTGGCGAAAGTCCGGTGACTAGCGCTTCCGGTTGCGCAGCACGTGGCGCAGCAGGGAGTCGGTGGAGGGGTCGCCGGTGTCGACGTCGGAGGAGTCGGTGTTGGTGCTCAGCAGCGGCAGCAGCTCATTGGCCTGCTTCTTGCCGAGCTCCACGCCCCACTGGTCGAAGCTGTTGATGCCCCACACCACACCCTGCACGAAGCAGATGTGCTCGTAGAGGGCGATCAGCGCGCCGAGGGTGCGCGGGGTCAGCTTGTCCGCCACGATCGTGGACGACGGACGGTTGCCCGGCATCACCTTGTGCGGGATCAGATCCTCGTCCACACCGGCCTCACGCAGCTCCTCGGCGGACCGGCCGAAGGCCATCACGCGCGACTGGGCGAGGAAGTTCGACAGCAGCATGTCGTGCATGCTGGTCTCCCCGTCGGAGCCCTTCTGGTCGGTGTGGGGGTTGACGAAGCCGATGAAGTCCGCCGGGATCAGGTGCGTGCCCTGGTGGATCAGCTGCATGAAGGCGTGCTGGCCGTTCGTACCGGCCTCGCCCCAGTACACCTCGCCCGTCTCGGCGGTGGTCAGTTCCCCGTCGAGGCGCACGGACTTGCCGTTGGACTCCATCATCAGCTGCTGCAGGTAGGCGGGGAAACGGCCCAGGTCCTGCGAGTAGGGGAGCACCACGTGGGACTGCGAGCTGAGCACCGAGGTGTACCAGACACCGAACAGGCCCATGAGTACCGGCGCGTTCATCTCCAACGGCTCGGAGTAGAAGTGGTTGTCCACCTCGTGGAAGCCGGCGATGAACTCCATGAAGTCACGCGGACCGATCGCCGCCATCAGGGACAGGCCGATCGCCGAGTCCACCGAGTAGCGTCCGCCGACCCAGTCCCAGAAGCCGAACATGTTGCGGGTGTCGATGCCGAACTTCTCCACCTCGTCGGCGTTGGTGGACACCGCGACGAAGTGCTTGGCCACCGCGTCCTTCGACGCGGCCTCGTCGGAGGTGTCGACACCGGTGCGCTTGAGCCCGTCGAGCAGCCAGCGCCGGGCGCTGTGCGCGTTGGCCAGGGTCTCGGAGGTGGTGAAGGTCTTCGAGGAGACCACGAACAGCGTGGACTCCGGGTCGAGCCCGTCGAGCGTGGCGGTGATGTCCGCCGGGTCCACGTTCGACACGAAGTACGGGGTGATCCCGGCGGTGCAGTACGGACGCAGCGCCTGGGCCGCCATCGAGGGGCCCAAGTCGGAGCCGCCGATGCCGATGTTCACCACGTTCTTGATGGTGTGGTTCGTGGCGCCACGCCAGTCACCGCTGCGCAGCGCCTTGGCCAGACCGCGCATGCGGTCCAGGGTGTGGTGCACGTCCTCGGCGATGTCCTGCCCGTCGACGGTGAGGTCCTGGTCGATCGGCACGCGCAGGCCCGTGTGCAGCGCGGCACGGTCCTCGGTGGTGTTGACGTGCTCACCGTTGAACAGCGACTGGCGGTAGTTCTCGATCCCCTTGGCGCGCGCCACGTTGAGCAGCAGGCGCACCGTGTTCTCGTCGACGAGGTTCTTCGAGAGGTCCACGTGCAGCGGGCCGACCTCGAAGGTCATGTCGCCGGCACGTCCCGGATCGTCCTGGAACAGCTCCTTCAGGGTGGTGCCCTTGAAGCGGGTCGCGTGGGCGACGAGGGCCTGCCACTCCGGCGTCTTCGTCACGGGGGTGGGGTTCGGGACGGTGAAAGTCACAGGTGTCGCCCTTTCGAGAATCCGGTGTGTCTTGTCAGTTCACCGCCCACGGTAGCGGAAAACCGGTTGCCCGGCCGGGCGTCAGGGGGTCAGTTCGGGGTGAGTGCGGCGAGCACCGCGTCCTGCAGGAGCCCGTTGGACGCCACGGCGGAACCGGCGTACGGACCCGGCGTGCCGTCGAGGGCGGTGAAGCGTCCTCCGGCCTCGCGCACCAGGACGTCCAGCGCGGCGAGGTCCCACAGGTTGACCTCGGGTTCGGCGGCGACGTCGACCGCACCCTCGGCGACGAGGCAGTAGGACCAGAAGTCGCCGAAACCGCGCAGGCGCCAGGCGGCGTCCGTCAGTGCGATGAGGTCGTCGCGGCGTCCGACCTTGTGCCAGCCCTCCAAGGAGGACAGGGAGATCGAGCAGTCCGCCACGTCCGACACCTTCGACACGCCGATCCGGCGTGCCTCGCCGGTGCCGAAGGTGGACCAGGCGCCCATGTCCGCCGCCGCCCACCAGCGCCGCGACAGGCCCGGGGCGGAGACCACGCCGACCACCGGGGTGCCGTCGACGACCAGGGAGATCAGCGTGGCCCACACCGGCACGCCGCGCACGAAGTTCTTCGTGCCGTCGATCGGGTCGATGACCCACTGGCGGCCGGTGCGTGCGGCGTCCCCGCCGAACTCCTCACCGAGCACGTCGTCGTCGGCGCGGCGGGTGGCGAGCACCTCGCGCAGCCGGCGTTCCACCTCGGTGTCGGCGTCGGAGACGGGGGTCAGGTCCGGCTTCGTGGAGACCTGCAGGTCACCGGCGCCGAAGCGGTCCATCGTGACGGCGTCGGCGGTGTCGGCCAGGTGCAGGGCCAGGGTCAGGTCGTCGGCGTATGCGCTCATGCACCCAAGGATAGGGACTCCACGACCGCCTCGACACTGGAGGGTGCCCCGGCGACCGACCACAGTCGCCCGCCGGCGCTGACCCGCTCGCAGCGTCCTCCCGCGCCCTCGATCAGCGCGCGGCCCGGCAGCAGGTCCCACGGCAGGACGCTGTGCTGGAACCAGCACGCGCCGTTGCCGGCCGCCACGCCCGCCATGTCCACCGACGCCGAGCCGTTCCAGCGCACCGTCGCGAAATCGCCCACGACCTTCGTGAACACCGCGTTGAGCTCCGGGTTGGTGATGTCGGTGGGGTGCAGGTAGCCGCTGAGGCAGGACTGCTGCGGCGCGAGGTCCGGCAGCGTGCCCACCGGGGCGCCGTCCAGCGTGGTGGGGATGCCGGGGCCGCCGAACCACGTGTAGCCCATCGCCGGACGGTGCACCGCGCCGAAGTGCAGCCGCTCCGGATCCTCCGGGTCGCCGTCGACCAGCGCCAACGCCGAGCACCAGTAGTCCGAACCGGTGGTGAAGTTGTACGTGCCGTCCACCGGGTCGATCACCCACGTGCGCCCCGACTCCGACGGCGCGGAGGCGCCCTCCTCGCCGAGCAGGCCGTCCTGCGGACGCAGCGTCCTGAGCACCTCGGCGACGAAACCCTCCGCCGCACGGTCGGCCTCCGTCACCACGTCCGACACCGAGGTCTTGAACTCGGTGGTCAGCCCCGCCTCGCGCATGCGCCAGGCCAGCCGGCCGGCGTTGTAGACCAGGGCCTGGGCGAGGGTGCCGTCGTCGTCCCGGTCGTGGGAGATGATGAACGTCTTCGTGATGGCCTGCAGGGCGTCCGCCGGGATGGGTGAGTTCATGCCCACTATTGTGCACCCGGTCCGCCCGGGGTGCAGCCCCTGGGGTCCGTGGCGGGTGAGTACAGTGGACGACCATGCAGCCCGATGTGATCTCCGCGATCGACGACCTCGACTCCACGCTCACCACCATCGAAAAGGTGCTCGACCTGGACGAGATGGAGTCGCGTTCCCGCGAACTCGAGGACCAGGCCGCCGACCCCTCCCTGTGGGACGACCCCGACCACGCCCAGCAGATCACCAGCCAGCTCAGCCACGTGCAGGCCCGGTTGAAGAAGGTCCGTGGCCTGCGCGACCGGCTCAACGACCTGCCCGTGATGTACGAGATGGCCGAGGAGTCCGAGGGCGACGAGGCGGCCGAGGCCACTGAACTGGCCGACGGCGAACTCTCCGACCTGCGCGAGGAGATCGAGTCCCTCGAGGTCACCACCATGCTCTCCGGCGAGTACGACTCCCGTGAGGCCGTGGTGAACATCCGCTCCGCCGCCGGTGGTGTGGACGCCGCCGACTGGGCCGAGATGCTCATGCGCATGTACACCCGCTGGGCCGAGAAGTCCGGGCACAAGGTCGAGGTCTACGACATCTCCTACGCCGAGGAGGCCGGGATCAAGTCCGCCACCTTCGTGGTGCACGGCGACTACATGTACGGCACCCTGTCGGTGGAGCAGGGCACCCACCGCCTGGTGCGCATCAGCCCCTTCGACAACCAGGGTCGCCGCCAGACCTCCTTCGCCGAGGTCGAGGTGCTGCCCGTGGTGGAGACCTCCGACCACGTCGACATCGACGACAACGACGTGCGCGTGGACGTGTACCGCTCCTCCGGCCCCGGCGGGCAGTCGGTGAACACCACCGACTCCGCGGTGCGGCTGACGCACATCCCCACCGGCATCGTGGTGACCTGCCAGAACGAGAAGTCGCAGATCCAGAACAAGGCCTCGGCCATGCGCGTGCTCGCCGCGAAGCTGCTGGAGCGCAAGCGCCAGGAGGAGGCCGCGGAGCTGGACGCGCTGCGTGGCGACGGCTCGAACTCCTGGGGCAACCAGATGCGCTCCTACGTGCTGCACCCGTACCAGATGGTCAAGGACCTGCGGACGAACTTCGAGGTCAACGACCCGTCCAAGGTGCTCGACGGCGGCATCGACGGCCTGCTGGAGGCCGGTATCCGCTGGCGTATGGCCGAGCAGCAGGGCGAGGGGAAGTAGCGCCTGCGGCTGGTGGGCGCGGCTGGTGGCTGTGGCTGGTGCATGTCATCTGACTCATGCCCCAGGTAGATTTCCGCCCGTTTTCCGCCCTGGGGCATGACTCAGATGACATGTCCGCCGGCATGCGGCCTCATGTGGCACCGGGGACATCCGGGGACACCTGGGGACACCTGGGCCCCCGCTACGCACCCCCGGTATGCGGCTTATAGGAGGGTCCCTTTTTTGGCCCGGGTGTATTAGTGTCGGATGAATGACGGCTGGCACGACAGGTGTAGGGATCGGCTCAGGCGAGAGCCGGGCGGTCCTCCGGTTGCGGGGCGGCGGGCTCTCGCAGTGGACCTGGCGGGGGAGGCGGATGCTCGAGGGGTACGGCGGCCCCGGGGAACCGGACACCCCACCCCTGTCGGCGAACCTCGTCCTCGCGCCGTGGCCGAACCGGACCCGCGACGGGGTCTACGACTTCGACGGGCGCCGTGAACTGGAGGTCACCGAACCCGACAAGAACACCGCCATCCACGGCTTCGTCTCCGACCTGGAGTGGACCGTGGCGGAGCGGCATCCCGACTCCGTCCGGCTCTCCGTCGAGCCGGGCCCGCAACCGGGGTGGCCGTGGCCGGTGCACCTGTCGGTGCTCTACCGGGTCGGGGAGGACGGCCTGGAGGCGCACGCCACCCTTCGCAACGACGGTGACACCGACATGCCCGCGGCACTCGGGTTCCACCTCTACCCCTCGGCGCTCGGCGCCGACACGGACACCTGCTCGCTGCGTGTGCCGGCCCACCGTGTCCTGCCGCTCGACGGGCGGGGCCTGCCGGACGGTCCGCTGCAGGACGACAGGGACGTCCTGCCGGACGCGGTGACGCCGCTGGCGGGGCACGTGCTGGACCACTGCCTGCGTATCGACGACGGTGCGCAGGACGTGCCGGACGGCGCGGGCGCGCGCGTCGTCCTGCACCGTCCCGACGGTGCGGGCGTGGCGCTGACGACGTCGCCGGAGCTGCACTGGATCCAGGTCTTCACGCCCGACGACTCCACCGGGCAGCCCTACCCGGGCCGCCCCGGTGGGCGGGCCGTGGCCGTGGAACCGATGACCGCACCGCCGGACGCGCTGAACTCCGGCACCGACCTCGTCCGCCTGCCGCCGGGGGAGGCCCTGACCTGCTCCTGGCGGCTGGACGTGCTCACCCCCTGAACGACCCTGAAACTGACGTTTCTCCACCCCGATCAGCCCGCCTGATCCCGACCAGAAAGCGACTCTCTCATGGAGACCGCACCCAACGTCCTCCGGCTCGACGCGAGCTGGGTGGACTACGCGCTGGTGGCCCTGTTCTTCGTCTTCGTCCTCGGCATCGGCTGGGCCGCGAAGCGCAGGGTCTCCAGTTCCATCGACTTCTTCCTCTCCGGACGTGGACTGCCCGCCTGGGTCACCGGCCTGGCGTTCGTCGCGGCGAACCTCGGCGCCGTCGAGATCATCGGCATGTCCGCCAACGGTCTCGAGTACGGCCTGCAGACCATGCACTACTTCTGGATCGGCGCCGTGCCGGCCATGGTCTTCCTCGGCATCGTGATGATGCCCTTCTACTACGGCTCGAAGGTCCGTTCGGTGCCGGAGTTCATGCGCCGCCGGTTCGGCAACGGGGCACACCTGGTCAACGCGATCTCCTTCGCCGTGGCGCAGCTGCTCATCGCCGGTGTGAACCTGGTGCTGCTGGCCAAGGTGGTCAACGCGCTGCTCGGCTGGCCGCTGTGGATCACGCTGATCGCCGCGGCGCTGATCGTGCTGTCCTACATCACCCTCGGCGGGCTGTCGGCCTCGATCTACACCGAGGTGCTGCAGTTCTTCGTCATCGTCGCCGCGCTCGCCCCGCTGACCATCATCGGGTTGAACCGCGTCGGTGGCTGGGGTGCGCTGCGTGAGCAGGTGCAGGACTTCCAGAACCACGCGTGGCCGGCGCAGGAGCTGTCCGGGTTCAACAGCCCGGTGTTCTCCGTGATCGGCATCGTGCTGGGCCTGGGCTTCGTGCTGTCCTTCGGCTACTGGACCACGAACTTCGTGGAGGTGCAGCGGGCGATGGCGTCGGACTCGATCAGTGCGGCGCGCAAGACCCCGATCATCGGCTCCTTCGTGAAGCTGTTCATTCCGTTCATCGTGATCATCCCCGGCATGATCGCCGGCGTGGTGGTCTCCGCCTACGCCGAGGGCGGCGACGCCGAGCCGAACGACGCGATCCTCTACCTCATGCGCGACCTGCTTCCCACCGGACTGCTCGGCGTGGCCATCGCCGGCCTGCTGGCCTCGTTCATGGCCGGCATGGCGGCGAACATCTCCGCCTTCAACACCGTGTTCAGCTACGACCTGTGGCAGACCTACGTGGTCAAGGAGCGCGAGGACGGCTACTACCTCAACGTGGGTCGTTGGGCGACCGTGGGTGCGACCGTGATCGCCGTGGGCACCGCGCTGATCGCGAACAACTTCGGCAACGTCATGGACTACCTGCAGACGTTGTTCGGCTTCTTCAACGCCCCGCTGTTCGCCACGTTCCTGCTCGGTATGTTCTGGAAGCGCATGACCCCGCACGCCGGCTGGTCCGGCCTGGTCGCCGGTACCGCCGCGGCGATCATCTTCTGGTCGCTGTCGCTGGGCGCCGACCCGCTGGTGAACCTGCCCGGGCAGGGGACCGCGTTCGTCGCCGCCGGCCTGGCGTTCGCCGTGGACATCATCGTCTCCGTGGTCGTCACGTCCTTCACGAAGCCGAAGCCGGACAAGGAACTGGTCGGTTTCGTGAAGTCGGTGACCCCGAAGGCGATGCTGGAGGACCCGGTGGAGAAGACCCTGCCGTGGTACCGCCGCACCGTGCCGCTGGGTGTGCTGGCGCTGGTGATCGCCGTGGTCCTCAACGTGATCTTCCACTGACTTGTACTGACCTGAACTGAAAGGAGAACACCATGTCCGCGAATACCACTGATACCGCCGGCGCCACTCCCATGACCGACCCCGCTGCACCGGCCACCCACCGGGCGGGGGCCTTCGACATCCGGACGGTCACCGCGGCCCTGCTGGGGATCTACGGCGTCGTCCTGCTGCTGGTCGCCGCCTTCATGGACCCCGGCGTGAACCCGGACACCGGCGAGGCGAAGTCGATGACGGACAACGTCTGGGCCGGCATCGCCCTGATCGTCGTCGCCGGCGCCCTGGTCCTGTGGGCCCGGCTGAACCCCGTCGTCGTCGACGAGTCGCTCATCGACGAGGACAAGCTCCCCGGGGCCGACGACTGATGACCGACCACCCCATGGCGATCACGCCCACCCACCTGGCCGACGGCCGCGAACTGATCTACTTCGACGACGACCCGGACGACCCGGACCTCCTCGCCGGACGCACCACCCGCGAACTCCACGACCCCCGGGACCTGCCCGGCTCGGTGACGGAGTCGGAGATGCGCCGCGACCCGTTCACCGGGCAGTGGGTCACCTACGCCGCGCACCGCAACAACCGCACGTTCATGCCCCCGGCGAACGAGAACCCGCTGGCCCCGACCACCCCGGGCAACCTGCCGACGGAGATCCCGGCGGACGACTACGACGTGGTCGTCTTCGAGAACCGGTTCCCGTCGTTCTCCACGAGGATCGTGATGCCGGACGACCCGGCGGACTACCCCTGGCACGTGGACGGTGAGGAGCTGGTCCCGCGGCGTCCGGCGGCCGCACGCTGCGAGGTCATCTGCTTCACCCCTGACTCCTCGCTGTCGTTCCGCGACCTGCCGCTGAGGCGCATCCGCACGGTCGTGGAGGCCTGGACCCACCGCACCGCAGCGTTGTCCCAGGTCGACGGGGTGCTGCAGGTCGCCCCCTTCGAGAACCGGGGCGAGGAGATCGGGGTCACGCTGCAGCACCCGCACGGGCAGATCTACAGCTACCCGTTCCTGCCGCCGCGCAGCCGCCAGATCCTGGAGCAGGCGCGCGCCCACCGCGCGGCCACCGGCGGCGACCTGTTCGACGACGTGCTCGCCGCGGAGCGTCGGGCCGGTACGCGGGTGATCGCCGACGCCGCGTCCACCGGCGGTTTCACCGTCTACGTGCCGGCCGCGGCGAAGTGGCCGGTGGAGGTGATGGTGGTGCCGGAGCGTCCCGTCGCCGACTTCACCGGGCTGACCGAGCAGGAACGCGCCGCACTGCCGGGCGTGCTCAAGGCCCTGTACACCGCGGTGGACCGCTACTTCGAGGGCGTGGACCGTACCCCCTACATCGCCGCCTGGAACCAGGCGCCCGTGCAGTCCCGGCTGACCGGGGAGGACGAGTCGCTGCGTGGGGAGGGGCGCCTGCACCTGCAGCTGTTCTCCCTGATGCGCTCGCCGAACCGGATGAAGTACCTCGCCGGCTCGGAGTCCGCCTTCGGCGCGTGGATCAGTGACACCACCCCGGAGGCCGTCGCCGAGCGGCTGCGCGCGGTGTGGCCCGACGAGAAGGAGACCGGCTCATGGTGACACCGGACTGGTGGACCACCCGCGACGAGCAGCAGCTGGCCGACGACGCGCAGGCGCTGTTCAATCAGCACTTCGGTGACGGTACTTGCGAGGGTGTGTGGGCCGCGCCCGGGCGGGTGAACCTCATCGGCGAGCACGTCGACTACGCCGGCGGCATGTCCCTGCCCTTCGCGCTGCCGCAGAACACCGCCGCCGCGGTGGGACGCAGGACGGACGGGGTGCTGCGCCTGGTGTCGGTGGTGCCCGGCACCGAGGGCACGCAGGATGCGCCGAGCACCGAGATCGCCCTGGCCGACATCGGACCGGGTAACCCGGCCGGGTGGGCCGGTTACGCCGCCGGCGCGGTGTGGGCCGGACTGCAGGACGGGGTCATCCCCTCGTGCGAGGGCCTGGACATCGCCCTGGTCTCCGACGTCCCCCTGGGTGCCGGGCTGTCCAGCTCCGCGGCACTGGAGTGCTCCGTCGCCCTGGCGGCCTATGAATTAGCCACCGGCCACTCACCCGACAGCGCGGCGCTCGAGCGCCTGGTCACCGCGTGCATGCGCGCGGAGAACGAGGTCGTCGGCGCGTCCACCGGTGGGCTCGACCAGCGCAGTTCGCTCTACGGACGCTCGGGCATGGCCCTGGCCGTCGACTTCCTCGACGGCTCCGTCGAGCTGGTGCCCTGCGACCTGGCGGCGGCGGGCCTGGCGTTGCTGATCATGAACACCAATGCGGCGCACCAGCTCGCCGACGGCCAGTACGCCTCGCGCCGCGGCGTGATCGACGCGGTCTCCGCCCACCTCGGCGTGGGCACTCTCGGCGAGATCCTGCAGGACGCCGCGGCGTCCTCCCGACTGCCGGACGAGGTGCGCGCCTGGTCGGCGACGCCGCAGGCCCACGCGCTGCTCGGCGGGAGTGACGGCGGGGATACCGCGCAGCGCCGCGTCCGGCACGTCGTCGAGGAGATCCGGCGCACCCGCGACGAAGCGGTGCCGGCGCTGCGCGACGCCGGTGCGTCCGGAGAGATGGGTGGGCTCGGTGAGCTCGGTGAGCTGATGAACGCCAGCCATGCCAGCCTGCGCGACCTCTACGAGGTCACCGTGCCTGAACTCGACGGCGCCCAGGAGGCAGCACTGGCCGCCGGGGCGCTCGGCGCGCGGATGACCGGTGGCGGCTTCGGCGGCAGTGTCATCGCCCTGGTTCACCGCGAGCAGGTCGAGGTCGTCGCCGAGGCGGTGGACGCCGCCGCCCGCGACCGAGGTTTCCCGGCGCCGACGTTCTTCGTGGCTGCACCGTCCGACGGGGCACGTCGGATCCGGTGATGTCGAACCCCTCTTGCCCGGTACGAGGGGCTGTGCCATGATCGGGGTGCCCGGAGCGAGATGCTGCGGGCACGAACCAGTTCGAGTCAGCAGAAGTCAGAAGATTTTCCGGAGAGGGGAGCGGCCATGAAGGCGACGCATCGCGCACAGCATCAGTTTTGGCTGCTACCCGACCACCGCTGACTCCGACCCACATTTTCCCGGGCGGGGCATCGGTGCCCCCGTCCGGACGAGTTCCTCAGCGAACCCTCTTTCAAGTCTCTCGACGTGTGCCCGCCGATGCTGCCGCCCCTTTCACCAGAAAGGGACCACCATGTCCAGTAGACACGTCGACACACCGGGAGTGACGCTCCAGGAGAACAAGCTCCTGAGCTTCGCCTCCGACGTCGACGACAACACGCTCGAGCAGGCGCGCCAGATCGCCGGGCTGCCCTTCATCTTCCCGCACGTCGCGCTGATGCCCGACGCCCACTTCGGCAAGGGATCCTCCGTCGGTACCGTCTTCGGCACCGAACGCGCCGTGATCCCCGCCGCCGTCGGCGTGGACATCGGCTGCGGGATGATCGGTGTGCGCACCGCATTCACCGCCGACGACCTGGCAGGAAACGAACTCACCGACCTGCGCGACGCCATCGAGGGCGCCATCCCGCTGTCCCCCGGACGCTACAACGGCTGGGTGCTCGGCGGCACCGCCGAGGCACGCACCCGCGAACTCGCCGACCTCGCCGAGACCACCGGCGTGGACCTGGGGCACTCCAAGAAGTGGCGGCAGCAGCTGGGCTCCCTCGGCGGCGGCAACCACTTCATCGAGCTCTGCCTCGACGAGGAGGAGCGTGTGTGGATGTTCCTGCACTCCGGCTCGCGCGGGGTCGGCAACAAGATCGCGCAGAAGCACATCAAGACTGCGCAGCGGCTGATGCGGAAGTTCTGGGTGCAGCTGCCCGACGACGACCTCGCCTACCTCCCCGAAGGAACCCCCGAATTCGACTGCTACCTGCGTGAACTCGCCTGGGCGCAGCGCTTCGCCTGGCTGAACCGCGAGGAGATGATGGACCGCTTCTCCCGCCTGCTCGGAGAGTGGGTCGGCACACCCGTCGAGGAGACCGAGCGGATCAACTGCCACCACAACTACACTGTCAAGGAAGAGCACTACGGAAGGACGGTGTGGCTGACCCGCAAGGGTGCCGTGCGTGCGGACGAGGGTGTGAAGGCGCTGATCCCCGGGTCGATGGGCACGGCGTCCTACGTGGTCGAGGGACGCGGCTTCGCGCCGGGACTGCGCTCGGCGCCGCACGGCGCAGGACGTCGCTTCTCCCGCACGCAGGCGCGCAAGCGGTTCAGCGCCGACGACCTGGACGCCCGGATGGACGGCATCGTCTACCGTCCGGGCGACGCCTTCGTCGACGAGATCCCCGACGCCTACAAGGACATCGACGTGGTCATGGCCGACGCCGAACCGCTGGTGCACGTGCTGCACAAGCTGCGCCAGGTGATGAACGTCAAGGGGACGTAGGCGCACCCGTCACGAAACCCCGAGCAATTGGTGGTTTCCGGGATGGAGACCACCGATCGCTCGGGGTTCTGGGACAAGGGGGCCGGCGCTGCCGGCCCGGCCAGCAGCCCCCAGCCCTACATCACTACGGCGTGGTGCCGTGGATGTAGCCGAAACGGTGCTCGGTGGTGGTGACGGCCTGCTCCAGCAGCATCGGCAGCAGCTCGCGGCGTCCGTCGGGGAGGACCGGTTGGTCGAGGACGACCGAGCCGGAGCGCGCGGCGGCCTCGTACAGGTTCTCGTCCACGTCGCCGAGGGTGCGGATCCGCACGCTGGGCTGCACACCGATCTCGGCGGCGAACTCCATGTCGGAGACCATCCTGATCCGGTTGGCCAGCTCGCCCATCTCGGAGGTCACCGACGGTGCGGCGGACACCTCGAGCTTCGTGCCTGTCACCGAGGCGCCGAGGTAGAGTCGCAGCAGGTCACGCAGGTTCGCGTTGGCCCCGATGCGCACGCGCAGCGGTTCCAGCAACGGCCGGTAGCGGAATACGTTGGATTCCACGACCAGGGCGGTGCGGTCGTGCTCGATGCCGAACTCGGAGGTCCACGCCTGTGCGTCGGACTCCGCGGCGCGGCGCAGCCAGCGGTGGTCCTCCTCGGTGAGCACGGGGTGCGCCATGCCGTGGAACTCGCGCAGCATCTGGGTGATCGCGGTGGACACGCTGCCGCTGTGCAGGGCGCTGATGTCGCCTTCGGCCCAGTGGCCCTGCTGGGCGACGTAGTTCGGGCCGCCGGCCTTCGCACCGCTGCCGATCGAGGACCCCTTCCAACCGCCGAAGGACTGGCGCTGGACGATGGCGCCGGTGATGCCGCGTTCCACGTACACGTTCCCGGCCTCGACGCGGTCGCGCCAGAACTCGGTCTCGTCCCGGTCGATGGTGTGCAGTCCGGCGGTCAACCCGTAACCCGTGGAGTTCTGCCACTCGATGGCCTCCTCCAGGGTGTCGGCGTGCATCACGCCGGCGACGGGGCCGAAGCACTCGTGGGTGTGGAACCAGGCGCCGGGACGCACGTTGTCGCGCAGCCCGGGGGTCCACAGCGTGGCGTCCTCCGCGGTGCCGTTGAGCGGTTCGGGCTTGACCAGCCACTTCTCGCCCTTGTCGAGCTTGGTCAGTCCGCGCAGGAGCTTGTCGCCGGCGGGCTCGATGATGCCGTTCATGTCGGTGGCGAGGTCGTCGCCGGGGCCCACACGCAGGGACTTCACCGCGTCCACCAGCTGGCCCATGAAGCGCTTGGACTTGCCCATCGACCCGACGGTGATGATCAGCGACGCCGCGGAGCACTTCTGCCCGGCGTGGCCGTAGGCGGAGGCGAGGATGTCGGAGACCGCCAGGTCCGGGTCGGCCGCCGGGGTGACGATGATGGCGTTCTTGCCGGACGTCTCGGCGTTGATCGTCATCTGCGGGTCCCAGGAGCGGAACATGCGGGCGGTCTCGGAGCCGCCGGTGAAGATCACCGAGTCGATGTCCTCGTGGGAGACCAAGCGCTTGCCGGCCTCGCCCTCGTCGGCGTTGACGAGCTGCAGCATGTCCTCGGTGACACCTGCCTCACGCAGCGCCTCGACGAAGACCTCGGCGATGCGCAGGGTCTGCGGGGCGGGCTTGATGACCACGCAGGCTCCGGCGGCGAGGGCGGCCATGCAGCCGCCGACGGGGATGGCGATGGGGAAGTTCCACGGCGGGACGACGGCCACCGTGCGGTAGGGGGTGAACGTGGAGCCGCGGTGGCGGTCGATCTTGCGCGCGGACTCGGCGTAGTACCGGCAGAAGTCGATGGCCTCGGAGACCTCGGGGTCGGTCTCGGAGACGGTCTTGCCGGCCTCGTGGACGGCGGCGGCGATGAGCCGGTGACGGTTGTCGGCCAGGGCGTCCGCGGCGCGGTCGAGCACCTCGGCGCGCTCCGCGCCGCTCTTCGCGGCCCACGCCTCGTGGGCGTCCAAGGCACGCTGGACGGCGGCGTCGACGGTGGCGGGGTCGGTGACCTCCTCGCTCACGGTCGGGCCCGGGTCGGAGGACGCGTCGACGATGCGCGCGGCCCACTCGCGGTTGGCGGGCAGGTCGGAGTCGGTGTCAGGCTCGTTGACGAAGTTGCCGGGGACGCTGGCGGAGCTGGTGCCGGCCTTGGCGCGGGCCTCCTCGGTACGGTTCTGCGTCCGGCGCGGTCCGGCGTCGGTGGACCACCGGTCGCGCACGGCGGCGAGGTAACGCTCGCGCTGACCCTCCATGGGGGTCATGCCGGTCTCCTCGTCGTCCTCGGGGGTGAACATGGCGTAGAGGAAGTTCTGCTTGGCGCCGTTCTCCTCGAGGCGGCGCACGAGGTAGCTCACCGCGACGTCGAAGTTCTCCTTCTTCACCACCGGTGTGTAGAGGATGACCTCGCCGATCACGCTGCGCACCGCCTCGGCCTGGGCGGGGGCCATGCCCTGCAGCATCTCGGCGTCGATCTGGTCCTCCACGCCGCGCTCCACGGAGAGCTCGTGGGCCAGCGCCATGTGGAAGACGTTGTGCGTGGCCACACCGATACGGATCACGTCGGAGTGCTCGGGGCGCAGCACCCAGTCGAGCAGCCGCAGGTAGTTGGCGTCCACCTCGGCCTTCGTGAGGTAGGGCGTCTGCGGCCAGTCGTGGAGCTCGGCGTCCACCCGCTCCATCGAGAGGTTCGCGCCCTTGACGATGCGAACCTTGATCTTCGCACCGCCACGCTCCCGACGCTCCTGGGCGAACTCGGTGAGCTGACGCAGCGCGTCGAAGGAGTCCGGCAGGTAGGCCTGCAGGACGATACCCGCCTCGATCTCCAGGAACTCCTCCTCGCCGAGCAGCTCGGTGAAGATGCGCAGCGTGAGGTCGAGGTCTTTGTACTCCTCCATGTCCATGTTGATGAAGGGGCGTGGTGAGCGCTTCAGCGACTCGCGGTAGAGCGGACGCAGGCGCTCCTTGAGACGCTCGGTGGACCCGTCGAGGTCCCAGTGGTTGAGCTGTGAGACCACCGCGGACGGCTTCACGCTGATGTAGTCCACCTTCGGGTTACGCACCAGGTCGATGAGGTCGTCGCGACGGCGCACCGCCTCGTCCTCACCGAGGACGGCCTCACCCAGCAGGTTGATGTTGAGGCGGAACCCGGCGTCGCGCGCCTCCTCGAGCATCTTGTCCATCGTGCCGCTCTCGGCGTCCAGCACCAGGTGGCCCACCACGGAGCGCAGGTAGGCGCGCGCGATGGGCATCACGATCTGCGGCAGCAGCGGGGCGGCGATCGACCCGGCGGTCATGAGGATCTGGTCGACGACGCCGAGGAACCCCGGCACCGGTGCCTGACGCTTCACCGGGTGGGCGATCTTGGCGAACTCGTCGGCGGCGACCTTGTTGTCCTCCGGACGTGCGACGCGGTCGACGAAGCTGAAGGTGAACTCCACACCACTGGGCTCGTGGACCATGTCCGCGAGCTGCTTGGTCGACTTGCTGGTCTCCTCGACCTGCAGCCAGGTGTCGGCGAGACCGAGGGACCGCTTGACCACGGCCTCCACGTCGTCGGCCTTCTCCGGACGGGTGGTGGCGGTGGACGGTGAGTTGTTGGATGACACGCGTGTTCTCCTGACGGGGCCGTGGTTCTCGGTCCACCGGCCCCGGGGTCGGGTACGGGATCGGGTTCAGGGTCGTGAGGTGGGTTCAGCAGGTCCGGGCGGGCGGGCGGTCACCGACGGGACGTAGGCCGGTGGGTGCCGGGCGGTCGGACGGCGACAGGTGGTGGTGCGGCACGCGGGCTCCTCTCGAGGCGTCGGCGTCCACCGTGGTGTGGACGACCGTGGTGTCAGGTCGTTCGGTCCACGGTGCGCGGGGGCGGAGGAGAGCGGCCCGTGGGTGATGGGGCACCGAGCCTACGCTGAGCTGAGGAGGTGTGCCGGGGGAGGACGCGGCGCGGGTGCGTCCGGAGACCACCCCGGGAGGTGGGACGGCGACGGTTTCCGTCGGCGCGGGACGGCGAAGTGGACGCTTCGTCCTGCGCGCCGGACAGAAACCGTCCTGCGCGGTTTCCGGCGTGGTTCTAGTTCGCCGGGTACTCCATCGGCGCGCCGGGGCCGAGCGGAATGCCGAGGGCCCACCAGGCGAGGAAGAAGAGGAACCAGCCGACGAGCATCGCCATGGAGTAGGGGATCGTCATCGACAGCAGGGTGCCGAGGCCGGCCTTCTTGTAGTAGCGCACCAGGAAGGACAGGGCCAGGGCGAAGTAGGGGCTCATCGGGGTGATGATGTTCGTGGTCGAGTCACCGATGCGGTAGAGCATCTGGGTGACCTCCGGGGAGATGCCCACGTACATCATCATCGGCACCACCACCGGTGCCATCAGCGCCCACTGTGCCGACCCGGAGGTGATCATGAGGTTGAGCAGGCAGACCATCACGATGAAGCCGGCGAAGAGCACCACCGGCGGCAGATCCCAGGTCTGCAGCACCTCACTGCCCTTGATGGACAGGAAGTTGCCCAGGTTGGACCACTCGAACCAGGCGAGGAACTGGGAGACGGCGAAGAACAGCACCATCATGGGCAGCAGCGTCTTCAGGCCGCGGACCATGAACTCCGGGATGTCGGCGGGGCTGGTCACCGAACCGACCACGACACCGTAGACCGTGCCCAGCAGGAAGAACCCCAGGGCGATCGGCACGGCGATGTCGGTGATCAGCGGGCTCTCCATCACCGCACCACCCTCGCCCTGCAGCGGGGAACCGGGCACGAAGAGCAGGGCGAAGTAGACGGCGAGGCCGACCAGGGCGACGAGGCCGGTGATCTTCAGGCCGCGGCCCTCGACGTCGCGCAGGGCGAGGTCCTTGACCTCGTTGCCGTCCTCGTCGGTGAAGGCGACCTCCTCGTAGTTCACCTGGTCGTGGTCGACGAGCTGGTGGATGCGCTTGTTCATGAACAGCTCGGTGACCAGGGTGATGATCACCGCCAGCAGGATCGCGGAGGCCATCACGAAGTAGTAGTTCGACAGCGGGTTGACCACGTAGTCGGGGTCCACGATCTGCGCGGCCGAGGTCGACAGGCCGGACAGCAGCACGTCGGTGATGTTGAGCACCAGCGAGGAGTTGAAGCCGCCGGAGGACGCCACGAAGGCGACGATCGCGCCGACGATGGGGGAGCGTCCGATGGCGTGGAAGGCCATCGCGCCGAGCGGGATGACGATGACGTAGACCGCGTCGGACGCGACGGACCCGGTCACGCCGGCGAGCGCGACGACGAAGGTCAGCGTCTTCGGACCGGTCTTGGCCACCATGGCGCGCACGATGGCGCTGATCAGGCCCGCGTACTCGGCGACCGCGACGCCGAGCATCACGGTGATGATGACGCCGAGCGGCGGGAAGTCGGTGTAGTTGGTGACCACCCCGGTGACGATCTGGTGCAGGCCCTCGCTGTTGAGCAGGTTCGTGACCTCGACGGGGTCACCGGTCTGCGGGTCCTCGGCCGACCAGCCGGCCAGGGATCCGAGCCAGCTGAGGACCAGCACGAGCCCGCCGAGGATCACGAAGAGCCAGAAGGGGTTGGGCAGCTTGTTGCCGAGCCACTCCACCCACCCCAGGAAACCGTGGGGTCTGGAGTGGTGTTCCTTCTTGTCCTCTACCTTGTCTTCTGGCTTCTCCGACGGCGTCTGAGTCTCCTGAGGCGTCATGGGGCAGCAGACTACCAATCCGGCCGATCTGCTGCAGGACATGCACATAAATAGAGTTGTCACTCCAGCCACATCTGTTTCTTTTGCCCCAGATTGTCGGGTACGGTAGCGACGTGATCACATTCGACAAGGTCAGCAAGACATACCGGACGTCCACCCGGCCTGCGTTGCAGGATGTCTCGGTCGAGATCGACAAGGGTGAGTTCGTCTTCCTCATCGGGCCCAGTGGCTCGGGCAAGTCGACCTTCCTGCAGCTCATGATCCGTGAGGAGGAGGTCGACTCCGGCGAGCTCTACGTCGCGGACTTCCACGTCAACACGCTGCGCAAGCGCAGGACGCCGCAGCTGCGTCAGAAGATCGGCTACGTCTTCCAGGACTTCCGCCTGCTGCCCAACAAGAACGTCCACGACAACGTCGCCTTCGCCCTCGAGGTCACCGGGCGACGGAAGGACGCCATCGAGAAGGCCGTCCCCGAGGCGCTCGACATGGTCGGCCTGGCGGGCAAGGGGCAGCGCATGCCCGACGAGCTCTCCGGCGGCGAGCAGCAGCGCGTGGCCATCGCCCGCGCCACCGCGAACCGTCCCCTCGTCCTGCTCGCCGACGAGCCGACCGGCAACCTCGACCCGGACACCTCCGCCGAGATCATGGCGCTGCTCAACCGCATCAACCGGGGCGGCACGACCGTGGTGATGAGCACGCACGACGACGTCGCCGTCGACTCCATGCGCCGCCGCGTCCTGGAACTGTCCAACGGAAAACTCGTGCGCGACGACGCACACGGCATCTACGCCGTCGGACGCTAGGGAAGAGGGAACACATGAAGATCCGTTTCGTCCTCAAGGAAGCCTTCTCCGGGCTGACCCGCAACGTGACGATGACCGTCGCGATGATCATCACCACCGCCATCTCCCTGGCACTGCTCGCCACCGGCGTGCTGATCACCAACATGACCTCCGACACCAAGGAGCTCTACCTCGACCGCATCGAGGTGATGGTGCAGCTCGACGACGAGATCTCCTCCAGCGACCTCGACTGCTCCAGTGAGGTCTGCGCGGACATCCGCGACACCCTGGAGTCCGACGACGACGTCGAGTCGGTGACCTACCGCAACAAGGAGCAGAGCTACCAGCGGTTCGTCGAGCTCTTCGGGCAGTCCGACCCCGTCCTCGTGGAGCAGACCTCGCAGGACGCCTTCCCCGCGGCGCTGCACGTCCGTCTCGCCGACCCGTTGGACACCACGCCGATCGACGAGATCGCCGAGAAGCCCGGCGTGTCCACCATCGTCGACCAGCAGGACGACCTGCGTGGCGCGACACAGAACCTCGACGCGGTGCGCAACGCCAGCTTCGTGCTGGCCGCCGTGCAGGCCATCGCCGCGATCTTCCTCATCATGAACATGGTGCAGCTCGCGGCGTACTCCCGACGCCACGAGACCAGCATCATGCGCATGGTCGGCGCGACGCGCTGGTACACCCAGGCGCCGTTCATCCTCGAGGCCATGCTGGCCTCGATCATCGGCTCCCTGCTGTCCGTCGGCGCGCTGCTGCTGGGCAAGCGCTTCCTGCTGGACCAGGCGCTCGGGTCCCTCTACGACGCCGACCTGATAGCGAGGATCACCGCCTCGGACATCTGGCTGGTCTCGCCGTTCGTCATCATCGCCGGTGCCCTGGTCGCCGGGGTGACTGCGCAGGTCACACTGCGCTGGTACGTGAAGAAGTAACCGGGTAGACTTCCTCGGGCTATGGCGAAGAAGAGCACACCGGTGGATTCCGGACGGAAAAAGGGCGACAAGGCCGCCAAGTCGGGCAAGGCCGGGAAGGCCGGCACGAAGAACGGCGGCCCGCTCGTCGTCGCCACCAACCGCAAGGCCCGCCACAACTACCGCATCCTGGAGACCGTCGAGGCCGGTGTGGCCCTGGTCGGCACCGAGGTCAAGGCGCTGCGCGAGGGCAAGGCCTCCCTGGTGGACGCCTTCGCCACCGTCGACGACGGCGAGGTGTGGCTGCGCAACCTGCACATCCCCGAGTACGCGCAGGGGACGTGGACGAACCACGCGCCGCGTCGCGTCCGCAAGCTGCTGCTGCACCGCAACGAGATCGACACCCTCATGGGCAAGGTCCGCGACGGCAACAACACCCTGGTCCCGCTGCAGCTCTACTTCGTCTCCGGACGCCTCAAGGTGGAGCTCGCGCTGGCCACCGGTAAGCAGGACTACGACAAGCGCCAGGACATCAAGCGGCGGACCGAGGAGCGTGAGGCGACCCGTGAGCTGGGGCGTCGGATCAAGGGCATCAAGGGCTGAAGCGGGGGCTGACCTGGGGCGACTGCCAAGGTTGACGTCGGTGCGCGGCGCGAACTAGAGTTGATCTTCCTGCCGTCGCCGAGCTTTCCGACGACAGGGGATGTACACCAAGGGGTCGATCAGGTTTCGACTTCGTGCATTGAGCCAGGGGAAGCGTGCCGGTGCAGGCTGGAGACCACCGTGAGCGTCGCAGCAACCTATAGGCGCCGAGAAGAACACTCAGCGCGACTACGCCCTCGCTGCCTAATCAGCGACCGCGTGTCTGTCAGCCCGGGTAGGTCCCTGACCCGGTCACTGGCATCAGCTAAGGGACTTCACGCCACCGTCCTGTCGTTCGGGCGGGTGGCGGACATTTCAGAGCGACTGGGCTCATCATCCGGGCACGTCCGCATGACCCGGAGAGCCGAGCAGAGGTAGCCGCGGACTGCGCACGGAGAAGCCCTGGCGAGGTCGCGAAGGACCCGGGTTCAATTCCCGGCGGCTCCACCGACAGGCCCCCTGACCCACCGGTCAGGGGGCCTTCTCTGTGTCTGGGCCACGTCCCGGAGGGCGCCCGTGGGCACATTCTGGGTATACCTCTCCGTGGATGGGGAGACAGCAACCCCGCAGGTTGGTCCGACCGACTTCCGGGGGTTGCTGTCTCACGCAGGGGCCCGCGAAATCGCGACGGTGACCACCACCGAAACAGCCTCGGCGACCATCACGGTGACTCGGGGTCCAAAGTATGCTTATAATCCTCTTCGTCGTTTCATCACAGGTGATTGTTTAGCTCTCCACCTCCGTCGTCCATGCCTCAGGAGTCCACGTGCGTCTGTCCACCCGTCACCGCCGCAACCGTCCCGCTCTTCGTTCGATGCTCACCGCCGCCGCAGCCACCGTCGCGGTCGCCGTCGTCGGAGCGCCGATGGCCTCGGCCGTGGGCTTCTCCGCCGGCATCGTCGCCACCCCTGCGATCCCGCGGTGCGAGCCGAACATCGTGGTCATCGTGCCCGGTGGCGGCCAGTCCTCCACGGCTCTGCCGGAGAACCTGCCGGTCGGGGCCTACACCTCGGACCTCGGCGCGATGCTCGAGAACTTCGGGAAGTCCACCACCCGCACCGTCTCCTACGACGCCCTGCCGTTCGTCTCCACGGCATACAGCAAGATCCAGTCGCAGGGCATCACCCGCACCAACCAGCTCATCTCCCGGACCGCGGCGGAATGCCCGTCCTCCCAGATCAGCCTCGTCGGCTACTCCCTGGGAGCGGACGTGGCGTCCCGCGTGGCCGCCGAGATCGGCCACGGGCGCGGCCCCATCGACGCCGACAAGTTCGGTTCCGCCGCGGTGATCTCCAGCCCGAACCGTGGTGCGGACTCGGTCGAGGGCGGTAGCGCCCGCGGCGGTGCCGGCGTGTTCGGCGCCCTGCCGGGCGGTTACGGTGAGGTCGCCGACCGCGTGATGGACGTGTGTGCTGCCGCCGACTACATCTGCAACTCCGACGAGCGCACCGAGAACACCCGTGAGCGCGCCGAGGCCGTCACCCAGATGACCGCGCTCGACCAGACGCTGACCGGTAGCTCGGACATCCGCGGCGTCGACAACCGCAGCGTGGTCGCCGAGGTTCCCTTCGGCCTGGCCCCCGGCCAGTACGCGCACGTCTCCAGCTACGGCGGCAACGGTGGGGTGAACCCGGTCTACGGGTTCCTGACCAGTAACTTCTGACATCACCGGTGGCACATCACGACACGGTGAGTAGGGGCAACACCCTGCCCATGGGGCTGATCGTGGCGGGCATCCTGCTCGTCGCGTCAAACCTGCGCGCCGCGATCACGACCGTCGGCCCGGTGCTCTCCTCGGTGGAGGGGGACCTGGGCCTGTCTGCGTCGGCGGCGTCGGTGCTGGTGAGTCTCCCGTTGCTGTGCTTCGCGGTGGTCTCGCCCCTGATCCCGCGGCTGGCGACGCGGTGGGGTCTGGAGCGGGTGATCGTCTCCGGACTCGTCCTGCTCGCAGTCGGCCTGCTGGTGCGCTCGACCCCGCCGCAGATGCTGCTGTGGGCGGGCACGGTGATGATCGGGGTGTCGATCGCAGCCCTCAACGTGGTGCTGCCCGCCCTGGTCAAACGCGACGTCCCGGGGCGTATCGGACAGGTCACCGGGGCGTACTCGGCGATGCAGTCGGGTTTCGCTGCGGTGGCGGCCGGGGTCGCGGTGCCCGTCGCCGGACTGACCTCCCTGGGCTGGCGTCTGCCGCTGGGGATGTGGGCGGGTCTGGCGCTGGTGACGATCGGCGTGCTGCTGCCACGCCTGCGTGTCGGGGGCCACGCCCCACGGCAGGACGCGGCGGCCGCCGCGTCCCGCCACGTCGAGCTGTCCGGCGATGCCGTGGCGCCGGTGGCGCCCGTGGCGCGGGCGGCACGGTCGGTGTGGCGCCAACGTCTGGCCTGGCAGGTCACTGTGTTCATGGGCCTGCAGTCGACCAGCTACTACGTGCTCGTCACCTGGCTGCCGGCCATCGAGGTCGACGCCGGGGTGGGGGACACCGCGGCCGGCGTCCACCAGTTCCTGCTGCACGTCTTCGGCATCGTCGGCAGTCTCGGCTGCTCGGCGTTGATCGCGAGGACGGCCGACCAGCGCGTGCTCGGGGTCGTGGTTCCGCTGACCATGCTCGCCGCGGTGACGGGCATGCTGCTGGCGCCGTCGGTGATGGTGCTGTGGGTGTGTCTCGCCGGTGTGGGCTGTGGGTCGAGCATCGTGCTCGCGCTGTCGTTCTTCGGGCTGCGCACCCGGGACCACGGGCAGGCCGCCTCGCTGTCGGGGATGGCGCAGTCGGTGGGGTACCTGCTGGCAGCGGCCGGCCCGGTCGCGGTCGGCGCCCTGCACGACGTGAGCGGCTCCTGGACGCCGGCGCTGGTGGTGCTCATCGTCGCCGACGTCCTGCTCGTCGCGGTGGGGTGGCGGGTCGGACGCGACCGCACGCTCGACTGAACCGGCCAGCTCAGTCGGCCTGCTCAGTCGGCCTGCTCGCGCAGCATGTTCTTCCGCACCTTGCCCGTCGACGTCCGTGGCAGCTCGTCGATGACGCGGTAGTCGCGCGGGACCTTGTAGCCGGCGATGAGGCCGCGGCAGTGGTCGATGACGGACGACTCCAGCGCCGCGTCCTGCTCCACGCCGGGGACGAGGACGACGTAGGCGCGCAGCGCCTCACCCCACCGGTCGTCCGGCACACCGATCACCGAGACGTCCGCCACCGACGGGTGGCTGATCACCGCCTGCTCCACCTCGATGGTGGAGATGTTCTCGCCGCCGGAGATGACCACGTCCTTCGCCCGGTCGAGGACCTGGATGTACCCGTCGGGGTGCTTGACCGCCAGGTCACCGGAGTGGAACCAGCCGCCGCGGAACGCCTCCTCGGTGGCGTCGGGGTTGTGGAAGTACTCGCGCATCACGATGTTGCCGCGCATCACGACCTCGCCCATCGTCTCCCCGTCGGACGGCACGTCCACCAGCGTCACGTCCGGCGGTGCGTCCTTCCCGATCTGCTCGACGACGCGGACCTCCTCACTGGTGACCATCGCCAGGCCCTGCCGTGACTTCAGGCGGGCACGCTCGGCCGTCGACAGCGTGGCCCAGTCCGGCTGCGGGGCGCAGGTGACCGTGGGGCCGTAGGTCTCGGTGAGACCGTAGACGTGGATCACGTCGATGCCGAGGTCCTCGCACGCGCCGATCACCGTGGGGCTCGGCGGCGCGCCCGCGGTCGCCACCGACAGGTCGGTGACCTGGTGCGCCTCCTCGGCGGAGACGATGGTGGCCAGCACCGCCGGTGCCCCGCACAGCCCGGTCACGCCTTCCTCGTCGATCAGTCGCCACACCTCGGGGCCGCGCACCGCACGCAACGCCACCTGGGTGGCGCAGGCCGCCATCGCCGCCCAGCCGGTGCACCATCCGGAGCAGTGGAACATCGGCAGGGTCCACAGGTAGACCGAGTCGCGGGTGTAGTTGTGCGTCATCACCATGCCCAGCGCGGCGAGGTAGGCGCCGCGGTGCGTGTAGACCACGCCCTTGGGGCGTCCGGTGGTGCCGGAGGTGTAGTTGATGGCGATGGCGGCGTCCTCGTCCCCGACGGTGAAGGGGAGCTCGGCGCCCTCAGCGCCCTCGGCGAGGTACTCGTCGAAGGTGGTGACGACCCCGGAGTCGGGGAACTTCGGGGTGGGCTGGGTGCCGTCGGCGTCCTGGATGAGCACGAAGGTGTCCACGAGCCCGGCGCTGCCGAGGGTGCGCCGGCAGGCGAGGATCAGCTCCTGCTCGCCGAACAGGGTGCCGATGCCGGCGTGGTCGCAGATGTAGCGCACCTCCGCCGGCGCCAGGCGCGTGTTGATCGGCACGAGGACGCCGCCGGCGAGGGGGACGGCGAACTGCGCGAGCAGCGCCTCGTAGCTGTTGGACGCCAACATGCCGACGCGTCCCCCGGGCCGCAGGCCGCGGCGCTGCAGCGCGCGGGCGAGACGCAGCGCGTCCTCCCGCATCCCGGCGAAGGTGACGCGACGCGGACCGTCGACGCAGGCCGTGCGGTCCGGGTGGATCGTGGCGCTGCGGTCGAGGAAGCGCAGCGGGGTCAGCGGGACGTTGAGGCCTGCGGTCATGGACGGTTCTCCTTTTGGACGGTGAATCAACACCTGCGAGGGTAACAGTGTCCGGCCGTGGCCGCGGCGTTACGGTTACGATCGGGGAGGAAACATTTACCGAGGAAAGGAACGGCCGTGAACATCAGCGACACCCGCCGCCGCGTGGTGGCCCTCGCCCTGGGAACCTGCATGGTCGGCGCGCTCGCCGCCTGCGGCGACGACAACGACAGCGACAGTGGTGGGGACGCCACGGGCGGCGACGCGACCGTCACGGTGACCGAGACGTCCGACGCGGGGGCGGGCGCCGACGCGAGCGGGACGAGTGAGCCGGGGAGCGGCTCGGGGAGTGGCTCTGCAGGCGGTGGCAGCGTGGCCAGCCTCGTCTTCGACGGGACGGACATGGCGTCCGACTTCAGCGACGTGCAGTGCCGGCAGGACGGCGCGGACGAGTTCGAGATCGACCTGCGCAACGCCGACGCGACGAGCCACGTGGAGGTCGACCTCGACACGAGGGACACTCCGCGCGTCGACGGTCTCGGCGTGGAGATGGAGGGCAAGGAGTGGGAGTCCACGGACGCCCGGGAGGCGGAGGCCACCGTCGAGGTCGACGGTGACACCTACCGGGTCCGCGGCGAGCTCGAGGTCGACGACGACCACCCGGACGCCGGCGACGTCGCCGAGCTGGAACTCGAGGTCAGCTGCGCCTGAGCCGGGGCCTTTTCTGGGGCCTGATCAGCGCCAGGGGGACTTCTGCTCGACCAGGAAGTTCTCCACCTCGGCGGTCGACGCCTTGAGCTTCGGGTCGAAGTCCAGGTAGGCCTTGGTCTCCCGGGCGACGAGTCCGGACAGGATCAGCAGGCCGACGAGGTTCGGCAGGGCCATCAGCCCGTTGGCCAGGTCGGAGAACGTCCAGGCCATGTTGAGCTCCATCGTGGCGCCGACGACGACCACGCAGGTGAAGACGATGCGGTAGGGGACCGTGGCGTAGTCACCGAAGATGCGCTGCGCGCTGCGCTCGCCGTAGTACGACCAGCCCAGGATCGTGGAGAAGGCGAAGAACACGATCGAGATCGTCACGATGTAACCGCCCCAGTGGCCCGGCAGGGCCTCGGCGAAGGCGTCACTCGTCATCGTCCCGGCCCGGTCCTCGCCTTGGTCCCACACGCCGCTGGAGATGATCACCAGACCTGTGAAGGACACGACCACGATGGTGTCGATGAAGGTCTGCGTCATGGAGACAAGGCCCTGACGGACCGGGTGGGTGGTCTTCGCCGCGGCGGCGGCGATCGCGGCCGAGCCCATGCCGGACTCGTTGGAGAAGATGCCGCGGGCGGCACCCATCTGCAGTGCCAGCAGGATGCCGGAGCCCACGAATCCACCGACGGCCGCGGTGCCGGAGAAGGCGTCCGAGAAGATCAGGCCGATGGCCTCGGGGATGGCCGCGGCGTTGATGGTGAGTACCGCCAGGCCACCGATGATGTAGACGGCGATCATCAGCGGGACGAAGCCGGCGGTGACCTGGCCGATGGCCTTGATGCCGCCGAGCAGGACCGCGCCGATGAGGATGAACAGGACGATGGCGGTGATCGTCGGGTCGACGCCGAAGGAGTTCTCCAGGTTCTCCGACACCGCGTTGGCCTGGGTCATGTTGCCGATGCCGAAGGAGGCGACGACCGCGGCGATGGCGAAGAACCAGGCCAGGAACTTGCCGACCGGGCCCTTGATGCCGCGCTCCAGGTAACGCTGGGGGCCGCCGGACATGTTGCCCTTGCCGTCGGTCACGCGGAAACGCACCCCGAGGAACGCCTCGGAGTACTTCGACGCCATGCCGAGCAGGCCGGTGATCCACATCCAGAACAGCGCGCCGGGGCCACCGATCGAGATGGCGGTGGCCACACCGACGATGTTGCCGACGCCGACCGTGGCGGCCAGCGCCGTGGTCAGCGCCTGGTACTGGGTGATGTCTCCCTTGGCGCCCTCGTCCTCACGGTCGATGAGCCCGAGGCGCAGTGCGGGGAACAGTTTGCGGAACTGGACCCCGCGCAACCTGATCGTCAGGATGAAGCCGGTGGCGAACAGGAGAGGGATCAGGAGCCACGGGCCCCAGACGAAGGACGCGGCGGTGTCGAGGCCGTCCTCGAAGCCCGAGGCCAGCTGCATGTCGGTTGTTTGCATGAGAGAAAGATAACCCGCCCGTGTTTCCGCCAGGTAATGAACAGGGAAGTTTTTCTGCGTGGGGGTGGAGGGGGGTCTGCTGTGCGTGCACTGTCAGTGCGGGAGCCCTGGTTGCCAGTTTGCTGGGAATGCCGACACCCCCGGCGGTCCCGTCTGGATTAGCGGCGCGGACGACAGATAGGGTGGACGCGGTCACGTCCTGCGAAAACGTCGGGGCGAGGAGAGAGAACACCGTGAAAGGTTGAGGTTTGTGAGTCAGAAGATCAAGGCGCCCAACGACAAGAACCGGAGCTTCCTCTGGGGGATCGTGGCGCTCGTGGTGATCTGCGTGCTGTTCATCGGTTTCATGGTCTTCAACGGCCGGAAGAGCGCCGACGTGGACCTCAGCGCGGCAGACGTGTCCTTCTCCGTGTCGGTGGAGGACGGTGTGGTCCAGCTCCGCTCTGGCGACGACAACGACGCTTCCACGGCGGAGGTGTTCGAGGACTACAGCTGCCACTACTGTGCCGAGCTGGTCGACGTCGACGGCGACTCGATGAAGGCCGCACTGGAGGACGGGGACCTCAACGTCGATCTCCACACCGTGAACTTCGTCAGCGGCAGCGACCCGGCGTCCACCCGGACCGGAGCCGTCGCCATGGCAATCGCGGACACCGGCAACGCCGGCGCATTCTGGGCCTTCCACGAGAAGGCTTTCGAGGACCAGACCACCGTCGCACGTGACTGGGGCTTCGATGAGCTGGCGGACGCCGCCGAGCAGCTCGGTGTCGAGGACTCCGTCGTCGAGTCGATCCGTGACGAGTCCGTCGTGGACACGTACAAGCCCCTGCTGGACGCGAACTCGGAGGAGCTCAACGAGCGGATGGACGGCCAGGCTGCCACGCCTGCCCTCTACGTCGACGGCGAGTCCTACGCGATCGAGCGGGACCCGGAGGATCCGGAGAAGATGAAGAACTGGGTCCCGGACGTCATCGCCGGCAACTCCGGTTCCGAGGAGTCGGACGCGGCGACGGAGTCGGAGTCCGCTGACTCCGAGTAGGTCCGCGTAGGTCCGCGTAGGTCGGGGCAGTTCGGAACAGTTCGTCCCCGAGGACGGCCTAAACACTGCAATTCGGTCCGGTCACTGCCAGTGACCGGACCGAATTGCATTGATTGCGCCGGGCGCCGGAGGCAGGGGACGGCGGGGAACATCCGCTGGATCGGGTGCCCGGCACCACAGCGGAAGACCGCGCACGAAAAAGTCCGCCCCCTGTTCTCCGGGGAGAACAGGGGGCGGACCGTGGTGGAGCTAAGGGGACTCGAACCCCTGACCCCCACACTGCCAGTGTGGTGCGCTACCAGCTGCGCCATAGCCCCGTACGCTGAGCGGAAGAAGAAGTGTTCCTCGCTGCGGACGAGACATAATGTACCCCAGGGCTCTCCGAGCACGCAAACCAGCAGGTGAGTGTGGCGAAAGACGCATTTCAGACGTTGGGGCGGGATGGGCCGGTGTGCGAGAATTGCAGTACATCGACGGCGGGCAGCGGGTCCGCTCCGGCACACGACGGGAGATCCAGTGACTACAGCGGTTGAGGAACGGGCGGGCGAGCGGCCGGACGGTCGCCAGGCGGGCCTCTGGGGAGGGTCTGCACCGTACGCGTTCGGGCTCGTCGTCTTCGGCGTCATCGGCCTGTTCATGTCGGGCCTGATCCTCTTCGACAAGATCAAGCTCATGCAGGACGCGAGCTTCACCCCGGCGTGCACCCTGAACGACGTCGTCTCGTGCACGGACGTGATGAACTCGAACCAGGCCTCCGCCTTCGGCTTCCCGAACCCCTTCATCGGTCTCGTCGGATTCGCCGTCGTGCTGTGCATCGGTGTGGCGCTCTTCGCCGGCGCCCGCTTCCGCGCCTGGTTCTGGTACGGCTTCCTCCTCGGACTGGCGCTCGCCGTGGTCTTCGTGCACTGGCTCGCCTACGAGGCGGTCTACGAGATCGAGGCCCTGTGCCCCTACTGCATGGTCGTGTGGGCGGTCGTCCTGCCGCTGTTCGTGTCCACGGTGGTGCGGATCGCGCACTCGCGGACCGAGGCCGCCGGGGGGACGGCGCCGCGTGGTGCGTCGGCTCTGTTCATGCCGCTGGCGGTCGTCGTCGTGTGGTACCTCGGATTCACCGCACTGATCCTCCAGCAGTTCGTGTTCTGAGCCCGGTAGGCACCGCCAACGGTGGCGGTTTGGTCAGGGCACCGTGTCAGGCTAAACTGTCGTGCTGTGTCGCGACCCGGGATTTCGCCGGGCTCGTACGTCGCTCTTCCGGACGCTTTCTGGCGTTCCGGGGAGTCTGATCAATTCCGATCAATCACGATCAACACCGCGCCGAGGTTCTGTGTGAGCAGCCCGGGGCGCACGACGAGAAAGGAGCGCCCGATGAAGGTCCGTAAGTCCCTTCGGTCGCTGAAGAACAAGCCGGGCGCCCAGGTTGTCCGCCGCCACGGCAAGGTCTTCGTGATCAACAAGAAGGACCCGCGTTTCAAGGCTCGCCAGGGCTGATCCAGCGGTCTTCCGTTTTTCGGACGAACCCCTCCAGTGCCGCCCCCTCGCCGGGGCGTGCACCGGAGGGGTTCTTTCGCGTCCGGGGTCGCACGGGGGAGTTCCGGAGGCAGTTACCTTCCGTGGAATTACATCAATGATTTTTCGGCCCAACATCTAGTGTCGACCCTCTCGCGCCACCTGCGAATACGCATCTTGTAACTACTATATCTTGTGTTCGAATGATGTGATTACCCCAATATCTCGTGGAAAAACGGGTTGTGTCCCGCTCCGATCCCGGTGTAGTGTCGTCGTCATCAGCCCGGCAGGGGCACCGCTCCGGGCACCCGGGGAACACGCACCGCCGGGCACGTCCCACCCCACGCATTTCGCCGTCATTCTTCACAGGAGCGCCTCGATGATCACCGTCTACACCAAGCCCGCCTGCGTCCAGTGCACCGCCACCAAGAGGGCCCTCGACAAGGCCGGACTTGACTACGAGATGGTCGACATCAGCCTCGACGACGAGGCCCGCGACTACGTGATGGCCCTCGGTCACCTCCAGGCCCCGGTCGTCGTCACGGAGGACGCCCACTGGTCCGGCTTCCGTCCGGACCGCATCAAGTCCCTGGACGTCGCAGCGGCCTGAGACCGTCCCCCGCGAGGGGGACGCGAACACCACCGGGAGGGCGCTGCAGCACGCAGCGTCCTCCCTCCTTTTTGTCACGTTTGACCCCTCGAACCCCTTGAAGTGGTGTTTTTCCATGGCTTCGCGCTCTGAACGCCGTCCGGGCAGGACGGCCCTGCGGTCGGTTCTGGCCGACACCACTCCGCTGCAGTCGCCGCACTTCCGGCGGTTGTGGACGGCCAACATCGTCACCGTCATCGGCTCCCAGCTGACCGTGGTCGTGGTTCCCGCGCAGATCTACTCGATCACGGGGAGCTCGGGTTTCGTGGGCCTGGCCGGTGCCTTCGGTCTGGTCCCGCTGATCGTCTTCGGCCTGTACGGCGGCGCGCTGGCGGACATGATGGACCGTCGGCGCCTGCTGATCATCACCACCGTCGGCCTGATCGCCACCGCGGTGGCCTTCTGGGCGCAGGCCGCCGCCGGGCTGGACAACGTGTGGCTGCTGCTGTCGATCTTCGCGCTGCAGCAGGCGTTCTTCGCCGTCAACCAGCCGACCCGCACCGCGATCACCGCCCGCATCGTCCCGGAGGGTGCGGTGGCCCCGGCCGTGTCGCTGAACATGACGGTGCAGCAGGCCGGCGCCATCCTCGGCCCCATCCTCGGTGGGCTGCTGATCCCGGTGACCGGCTACTCGCTGCTCTACCTGGTGGACGCCTTCTGCCTGGCGGCCACACTGTGGGCCGTGCTCAAGCTTCCGGCGCTGCCGCCGGACCTGAGCGGCGCAGGAGGCGCAGGCAGCGCAGGGAAGGACGCCTCGCGGCGCAGGACGCCGGGCTTCCGCAGCATCGCCGAGGGTTTCATCTACCTCGCGGCGATGCCGATCCTGCTGATGAGTTTCGTCATCGACCTGATCGCCATGATCTTCGGCATGCCGCGCGCCCTGATCCCGCAGATCTCCACCGTGGACTTCGGTGAAGCCGGGGACGGCGGCCTGTTCTACGCGCTGCTCTGGGCGGCGGTGCCCGCCGGCGCCGTGCTCGGCGGGATCTTCTCCGGCGCGGTGACCAGGCTGCGCCACCAGGGAGTGGGCATCGTGGTCTCGGTGCTGTGCTGGGGCGTGGCGATCATCGTGATGGGTGTGGCCGTCAACCTCGCCGACGGACGCATCGGCCTGTGGGCGTGCGTGGCGGTGTTCGCCTTCGTCATCGGCGGCCTGGCCGACATGTTCTCCTCGGTGCAGCGCTCGGCGATGCTCCAGGAGGCCGCGGACGACCGGATGCGCGGACGCCTGCAGGGCGTCTTCCTCATCGTGGTCGCCGGCGGCCCGCGCCTGGCGGACATGCTGCACGGCTGGGCCGGATCCGTCCTCGGCGCGGGCACCGCCACACTCGTCGGCGGCGTCCTGGTCGTCATCGGCACCGTCGTGGCGGTGGCGATCGTCCCGTCCTTCCTGAAGTACGTCCCTGCCCGGTTCGCCGAGCGGTAGAGTCCGTAAAGAGAATACGAGGTACAGCGAGCATGCTCATCGTCTATTTTTCATCGACCACCCGCAACACCGACCGATTCGTCCACAAGCTCGAGCTGCCCGCCGCGCGCATCCCGCTGCGCCGGTCGGACGAGCCGCTCGTCGTGGACGAGCCCTTCGTGCTCGTCTGCCCGACGTACGGCGGGGGAGCGTCGATCACCGGGGACGACTCGCGTCCGGTGCCCAAACAGGTCATCCGGTTCCTCAACGACCCCGGCAACCGCGCGCTGCTGCGCGGCGTGATCGCCTCGGGGAACCTGAACTTCGGCAAGGACTTCTGCCGGTCCGGGGACGTGATCGCCGCGAAGTGCGGCGTGCCCTACCTGTACCGTTTCGAACTCATGGGAACCCCCGACGACGTGACACGCGTGCGCGAGGGGCTGGCGGAGTTCGAGGACTCGCTGCGCCATGACGGGCGCTGGGAGGCCGTCGCATGACATAGGCCGCCGACTCCAGTAGACATAGACACAGACACCATCTTTTTTCACAACGGGGAGAGCCATGACCACCGATCTCGGGAAAACCGTCGCTGAACCGGTCCAGCAGGCCGACCAGCTCGACTACCACCAGCTCAACGCACTGCTCAACCTGTACGACGGTAACGGCCAGATCCAGTTCGACAAGGACCGCGAGGCCGCCAACCAGTACTTCCTGCAGCACGTCAACCAGAACACCGTCTACTTCCACGACCTGGAGGAGAAGATCGGGTACCTGGTCGAGAACAAGTACTACGACCCGGAGGTGCTCGACCAGTACGAGTTCGCCGACGTCAAGGCGCTGTTCAAGCGCGCCTACTCCCACAAGTTCCGGTTCAAGACCTTCCTCGGGGCGTTCAAGTACTACACGTCCTACACGCTGAAGACCTTCGACGGACGCCGCTACCTGGAGCGCTACGAGGACCGGGTGTGCATGGTCGCCCTCGGGCTCGCTGACGGCGACATCGAGCTGGCCGGCAACCTCGTCGACGAGATCATCGCCGGTACGTTCCAGCCGGCCACCCCGACGTTCCTGAACATCGGCAAGGCCCAGCGCGGCGAGCCGGTGTCCTGCTTCCTGCTGCGCATCGAGGACAACATGGAGTCCATCGGGCGCTCCATCAACTCCGCCCTGCAGCTGTCCAAGCGCGGCGGCGGTGTGGCGCTGCTGCTGAGCAACCTGCGTGAGACCGGTGCGCCGATCAAGCACATCGAGAACCAGAGCTCCGGCGTGATCCCGGTGATGAAGCTGCTGGAGGACTCCTTCTCCTACGCCAACCAGCTCGGTGCCCGCCAGGGTGCCGGCGCGGTGTACCTCAACGCCCACCACCCGGACATCATGAAGTTCCTGGACACCAAGCGGGAGAACGCGGACGAGAAGATCCGCATCAAGACCCTCTCGCTGGGCGTGGTCATCCCGGACATCACCTTCGAGCTGGCCAAGCGCAACGACGACATGTACCTGTTCTCCCCGTACGACGTGGAGCGCATCTACGGCCGTCCCTTCGCCGACATCTCCGTGACCGAGCACTACGAGGAGATGGTCGAGGACCCGCGGATCCGCAAGCGCAAGATCAACGCGCGCCAGTTCTTCCAGACGCTGGCGGAGATCCAGTTCGAGTCCGGCTACCCGTACATCATGTTCGAGGACACGGTGAACAAGGCGAACCCCATCGAGGGGCGCATCACCCACTCCAACCTGTGCTCGGAGATCCTGCAGGTCTCGACCCCCAGCGAGTTCAACGAGGACCTGACCTACTCCGAGGTCGGCGAGGACATCTCCTGCAACCTCGGTTCACTCAACATCGCCGCAGCGGTGGACTCGGACAACTTCTCGCGCACCATCGAGACCGCGATCCGCGGGCTCACCGCCGTGTCCGACCAGACGTCCATCGACTCGGTGCCGTCGATCCGTGAGGGCAACGACGGCTCCCACGCCATCGGGCTGGGCCAGATGAACCTGCACGGTTTCCTGGGCCGCGAGCACATCCACTACGGCTCGGACGAGGGCCTGGACTTCACCAACGTGTACTTCGCCGCGGTGATGTACGAGTGCCTCAAGGCGTCCAACACGATCGCGCGGGAGCGCGGGACGAAGTTCCGCAACTTCGCCAACTCCGACTACGCCTCCGGGGAGTTCTTCGACTCCTACGACCCGGCCGCCTTCCAGCCGCGTACGGAGAAGGTCGCCGCGATCATCGAGAAGTCGTCGATCCACGTGCCCTCCACTGAGGAGTGGGCGGAGCTGAAGGCGGCGGTGATGGCCGACGGCCTGTACAACCGCAACCTGCAGGCCGTGCCGCCGACAGGCTCGATCTCCTACATCAACAACTCGACCTCGTCGATCCACCCGATCGCCTCGAAGATCGAGATCCGTAAGGAGGGCAAGATCGGGCGCGTCTACTACCCGGCGCCGCACATGGACAACGACAACCTGGACTACTTCGAGGACGCCTACGAGATCGGCTACGAGAAGATCATCGACACCTACGCGGTGGCGACGCGCTACGTGGACCAGGGGCTGTCGTTGACGCTGTTCTTCAAGGACTCGGTCACCACCCGTGACATCAACAAGGCGCAGATCTACGCGTGGCGCAAGGGCATCAAGACCCTGTACTACATCCGCCTGCGTCAGACGGCCATGGCCGGCACCGAGGTCGAGGGCTGCGTGAGCTGCATGCTCTAAGGCTGCCTGGTTCGGCGCTCGGAGTGCCGGGTCGGGAACGAGTTGACCCCGCGCCACGTGCCGGATCCGCCCGCTCCGCGGCACGCGGAGACCGGATCCGGCACGCGACGCGGGGTTTGCCCCACCGGAGCCGCGCCGCCCCTCCTGCAGACGCAAAACGACCACCCTTGGTCGGTTCTGTTCGTTCAGAACCGACCCAGGGTGGTCGTGTCAGCTGTGCTGGTGCACGCCGGCGCAGGCCAGTGCGGCGGGGGAGTGCCTACTCGCCGTCGCGGGCACCGAGCTTGGCGTCGATGCGCAGCAGGCCGGAGCCGTCGTTGCCGACGGTCTTGATCCAGTCGATGATGTCGTTGACGGAGGACTCCTCCTCGATCTGCTCGGCCAGGAAGAAGTTGATCAGCTGGCGGGAGTCGATGTCGCCGGTCTCGTCCGCGGTGCGGGCGAGGTCGCGGATCAGCTCGGAGACCTTCTGCTCGTGGGCGAGGGAGGCCTCGAAGGCGTCCAGCGGGGTGGCGATCTTCAGGGAGGGCAGCTCGATGTCGGTGAGGTCGACGCGGGCGTCGCGGTCGAGCAGGTGCTCAGCGAACTTCGCGGCGTGCTCGCGCTCCTCGTCGGCCTGGGCGCGGAACCAGTCGCGCATGCCGAGGAAGGAGAGGCGGTCCATCTCGTAGGACAGCTGGGTGTAGATGAGGGCGGCCTGGTGCTCGGCGACGACCTGCTTGTTGACGGCTTCCTGGAACTTCTCGTTGATGCTCATGGCGGTAACGGTACTGATCGGTAAAACCTTTCTCTAGACAGTTCAGGCTAACCAACGGCCTATCGGTGCAGGTGAAAAGGCATGTCTGCCCTAATTATGCCTTGCCTGCACTGCTTAGGGGTAAAGGGCGTTTCTGCAGGTCCACGCCTTTTCGTGCGAACCTCGGCGAATCGGAGCCTCGTATCACGAGGTTTCTAGGGTTAGCGTGGCCTCGGTCAAATTACCCTATAGTGGGGGTGAATTCGCCCCGATGTGTCGGGCGCCGGCCGTGGGACGCCGCCGACGGCGGCGTCCGGCGGACGGGTTAGCAGGGGCGGTCGCGGACGGCTAGGATGGCGGTGACTTGCGCCCGCCGTTCGCGTCGTCCGGCGTGGCGCTTCACGCATCATCACTTGCCCTTCAGGAGAGGTACATGACCACGTCCCGGCAGCCGCACTCGCCCGTCCACCACAGTGAGGGGGGTCCGGTCACCGCCATCAACTGGAACACCATCCCGGACGACAAGGACCTCGAGGTGTGGGACCGGTTGACGGGCAACTTCTGGCTGCCGGAGAAGGTGCCGCTGTCCAACGACATCCAGAGCTGGGGCACGCTCACCGAGACCGAGAAGCAGGCCACCATGCGTGTCTTCACCGGTCTGACGATGCTGGACACGATCCAGGGCACCGTGGGCGCGACCAGCCTGATCCCGGACGCCATCACCCCGCACGAGGAGGCGGTGTACACCAACATCGCCTTCATGGAATCGGTGCACGCCAAGTCCTACTCGTCGATCTTCACGACCTTGTCCTCCACCCCGGAGATCAACGACGCCTTCCGCTGGTCCGAGGAGAACAAGAACCTCCAGGACAAGGCCGACATCATCCTGAACTTCTACCGGGGCGACGACCCGCTGAAGAAGAAGATCGCCTCCACGCTGCTGGAGTCCTTCCTCTTCTACTCGGGCTTCTACCTGCCGATGTACTGGTCCTCGCACGCGAAGCTGACGAACACCGCGGACCTGATCCGCCTGATCATCCGCGACGAGGCGGTGCACGGCTACTACATCGGCTACAAGTACCAGCGCGGGCTGGAGAAGGTGTCCGAGCAGCGTCGCCAGGAGCTCAAGGAGCACACCTTCGACCTGGTCTTCGAGCTCTACGACAACGAGTCGCAGTACACCGAGGACATCTACGACGACCTCGGCTGGACCGAGGACGTGAAGCGTTTCCTGCGCTACAACGCCAACAAGGCGCTGAACAACCTCGGTTACGAGGGGCTGTTCCCGGCCGACGAGACGAACGTCTCCCCGTCGATCCTGTCCTCGCTGAACCCCGGCGGCGACGAGAACCACGACTTCTTCTCCGGTTCGGGTTCCAGCTACGTGATCGGCACCGCCGAGAACACCAACGACGACGACTGGGATTTCTGAGCTCGGAGCTCTGGGCCAACTGCGCCAGGTTCGCCCGCCCCGCCTGTCGTCCCCGCGAGGGGACACGGCGGGGCATTTGCGTCTCAGGAACGCCATAGCGTCCTGAAAGGATCGTCTTGCAGGACGCTGCGCCGGCTCTCCGGCGGTGCGGCGCCGTGCGGCGCAGTGCGGCGCAGTGCGGCGTCCTGACCTCCGAGCAGGACGCACCGCGTCGGCCACGGGCCTGTCAGCGACCATTTCCGACCATTTCCGGCTGTTTCGAGCACGGGGCGTGGTGATGCGGGGGTGGGTTCCCGACGGGTGCGCGGCGCCTCGGACGGTGGGGGAGTGCAGGGGTTCGTGCACCCCCGATCGTGTCATTTGGGGCAGGTGGGGGGCTCCGGCTATTAAAGCCGGGGCCGAGGGATTAGTATTGTCCCCAGTCTGTGCGGGTGGCCCCGTGACGGGTGACGTTCAACGACACCGGGTCCTCGCTGTGCAGCTCATTCACTGGGTGTCGTCCCGACGAACGGCACCGCGTAGTCAGGAGGATTGAATGACCGCAGTAGCGCCCAGGGAAGACCAACCGGTCTCCCCAGCTCGGCCTGCTCCTCAGGGTGGGAAGTCGAAGAAGGGTGGTCATGCATGGACCATGCTGACCACGACTGACCACAAACAGCTCGGCATCATGTACATGATCATGGCCTTCACGTTCTTCGCGATCGGTGGCCTCATGGCCCTGCTGATCCGCGTGGAACTGTTCCACCCGGGCCTGCAGTTCCTGTCGAACGAGCAGTTCAACCAGCTGTTCACGATGCACGGAACGATCATGCTGCTGCTGTTCGGCACCCCGATCGTCTGGGGTTTCGCCAACTACATCATGCCGCTGCAGATTGGTGCGCCCGACGTCGCCTTCCCGCGACTCAACGCACTCGGCTTCTGGCTGACCACCTTCGGCGGCATCATCATGCTGACCGGGTTCCTGACCCCCGGCGGTGCCGCCGACTTCGGCTGGACGATGTACATGCCGCTGGCGGACGCCATCCACTCCCCGGGTGTGGGCTCGCACCTGTGGGTCGTCGGTGTCGGCGTCGGTGGTGTCGGCAGTATCGCCGCCGCCATCAACATGATCACCACCATCCTGTGCCTGCGCGCACCGGGCATGACGATGTTCCGCATGCCGATCTTCACCTGGAACATCCTGGTGACCTCGCTGCTGGCACTGCTGATCTTCCCACTGCTGACCGCCGCGGCCCTCGGCGTGCTCTACGACCGCATCCTCGGTGGCCACATCTACGACCCGGCCAACGGTGGCGCCATCCTGTGGCAGCACCTCTTCTGGTTCTTCGGCCACCCCGAGGTCTACGTCCTGGCCCTGCCGTTCTTCGGCATCATTTCCGAGATCTTCCCGGTCTTCTCCCGTAAGCCGATGTTCGGCTACGTGGGCCTGATCTTCGCCACCCTGTCGATCGCCGCACTGTCGCTGGCCGTGTGGGCCCACCACATGTTCGTCACCGGCGCCGTGCTGCTGCCGTTCTTCAGCTTCATGACCTTCCTGATCGCCGTGCCGACCGGCATGAAGTTCTTCAACTGGCTGGGCACGATGTGGAAGGGCCGGATCTCCTTCGAGACCCCGATGATCTTCGCCATCGGCTTCTTCGCCACCTTCCTGTTCGGTGGTCTGACCGGTGTCATGCTGGCCTCCCCGGCACTGGACTTCGCCCTGTCGGACTCCTACTTCGTGGTCGCGCACTTCCACTACGTGCTCTACGGAACCGTCGCCTTCGGCTCCTTCGCCGGCGTCTACTTCTGGTTCCCGAAGATCACCGGCCGCATGCTCGACGAGCGTCTGGGCAAGATCCACTTCTGGTTGACCTTCATCGGCTTCCACATGACCTTCCTGGTGCAGCACTGGCTGGGCAACATGGGCATGCCGCGTCGGTACGCCGACTACCTCGACCAGGACGGCTTCACGCTGCTCAACCAGGTGTCCACCATCGGTGCACTGATCCTGGGCCTGTCCGTCCTGCCGTTCGTGTGGAACGTGTTCAAGTCCTGGCGCTACGGTGAGATCGTCACCGTGGACGACCCCTGGGGCTACGGCAACTCCCTGGAGTGGGCGACCTCCTGCCCGCCGCCGCGCCACAACTTCACCTCGATGCCGAAGATCCGTTCGGAGCGTCCGGCCTTCGAGCTGCACTACCCGCACATGGTGAAGACGGCCCGCGAGGAAGCGCACGTGGGACGCCACTTCTAGGGCCCACCGCAGGCGCGGCACCACCACGCCGCCACCACAGTCACCACAGAGACAGCCGCACCCCGACTACGCGGGGTGCGGCTGTTCGTGTGTCAGGGAAACCATGACAGAATGAGTCCCGTGGACCAGCAGACTTCCTCCCGTCACCTGACCGTCAGCCTCGCACCCGGGCTCTCACCCGGCGTCGTCACCGTCACCGGACCGGACGCCCCCGGCGTCTCCGCCGACTTCTTCCGCATCCTCGCCGACCACGACGTGCAACTGCTCGACGTCGAACAGGCGAACTTCCGCGGCACACTCAACCTCGCCGCCTACATCGGCGTCGTCGCCGGCAGCACCGAGGCCATGCGCCAGGAACTCACCGACGAACTCTCCAGCCGGGCGATGACCGTCACCCTCGACGTCGACGACGAGCTCGAGGGCAGCCGTGCACGCTCCACCCACGCCGTCATCGTGCTGGGTAACCCCGTCACCGCCGAGCACATCTCCGCCATCGGCCAGACCCTCGTCGACCACGGGGCCAACATCGACCGCATCCGCGGCATCGCCGACTACCCCGTCACCGGGCTGGAACTCAAGGTCACCGCCGCCGACCCCGCCCCGGGCGGCAGTGCGGAACTGCGCCAGGCCCTCGCCGCCGTCTCGCACGCCACCGGCGTGGACATCGCCATCCAGCGCGCCGGCCTGACCCGACGCGCCCCCCGGCTGATCTGCTTCGACGTGGACTCCACGCTGATCCAGCAGGAGGTCATCGAGATGCTCGCCGCCCACGCCGGACGCGAGGAGGAGGTCGCCGCCGTCACCGAGCGTGCCATGCGCGGGGAGCTGGACTTCTCCGAGTCGCTGCACGAGCGGGTCAAGGCGCTGGCCGGGCTGGACGCCTCGGTCATCGACGAGGTGTCGAAGATGGTGCAGCTCACCCCGGGCGCACGCACCACCGTGCGCACCCTCAAGCGTCTCGGTTTCCGTACCGGGGCGGTCTCCGGCGGTTTCGTCCAGGTCCTCGAGCCGCTGGCCCGCGAACTCGGCCTGGACTTCTACCGCGCCAACACCCTGGAGATCATCGACGGCAAGCTCACCGGCCGGGTCATCGGCCAGGTCATCGACCGTGAGGTCAAGGCCGAAAGCCTCAAGGAGTTCGCCTGGTCCAACGGCATCGCCCTGCACCAGACCGTGGCCGTGGGCGACGGCGCGAACGACATCGCCATGCTCTCGGTCGCCGGGCTGGGCATCGCCTTCAACGCCAAGCCCGCCCTGCGCGAGGTCGCCGACGCCACGGTGAACCACCCCTTCCTCGACGAGGTGCTGTTCATGCTCGGCATCGACCGCGAGGAGATCGACGCCGCCGACCTCGAGGACGGCAGCTACCACCGCGTCCCGCTGGAGGGCTGAGTGTCCTTCGCGCTCGCACACGACCGTCTGCGCACGGTGCTGGGGGAGGACGGCGACAGACCCGACGGCGAGGACCCGTCCGACCCGTCGACGGTGCAGGCGATGCCGCTGGTGCTGCACCTCCCGCACGAGCCGCGCCCGGAGCGTCGTGACCTTCTGGAGGCCGCGGCGATCGCCTGCGTCTCCGTCTGCCTGGACGAGCGTGCCGGGCAGGACACGGCCTTCGCTGAGGCGTTGATGAACTGGTACGGCGCGCGGATCCGCAAGATCGCCCGCCGGGCGCGCAACAAGAAGTGGTCGGACGTCCAGTCGCTGCCGGGTGTGACCGCCAGCGTGGGGGACCCGCAGCGTCCTGCATCGGTACGCGCCTTCCCCGCCTGCCCGGTCACCGAGACACCGGCGTTGATCAACCGGCTGCAGATCGAGGGCACTGACCTGCCCCTGCCCGAGGACGCCGAAGGCGTGCTCGACGCCGACGACCACCCGGTGGTCTACGTGGACGCCTCGTTGACGATGACGGTCGGCAAGGCCGCCGCCCAGGTCGCCCACGGCTCGATGCTGCTGGCCGCGGCCATGGGCCGCGGGCGGGCGTGGCGCTGGGCGCAGGACGGGTTCCCGCTGCACGTCTGCGAGGTCGACGCCGGACGCTTCGAGGTGGTGCGCGCCGAGGCGGAGCGCAGGGAACGGGGCGCCGGCACGCAGGACACCGGTGCGTCCGACGGGAGCGGGGCGGACGGGAGCGCGGCCGTCGTGCGCGACGCCGGCTACACCGAGGTCGCGCCCGGGTCGGTCACCGTGGTGGCACTCGACCGGGGTGCCCCGGCACCGTCAGGCCAGTGAACGGCGCAGGATCTTGCCGGTCGCGGACTTCGGGACCTCGGCGATGAACTGCAGCGCGCGCAGCTTCTTGTAGGGCTCCACACGCTCGGCGACGAAGCTGACGAGGGTGTCTGCGAGCTCGTCACCGGCGGCGGCCGGGTCCTGTGCGACGACGAAGGCCTTGGGGATCTCCTCGCCGTCGGCGTCGGTCACACCGACCACCGCGGCGTCGGCCACGGCCTCGTGGGTGAGCAGCAGGGCCTCGAGCTCGGCCGGCGGGACCTGGTAGCCCTTGTACTTGATCAGCTCCTTGACCCGGTCGACGATGAACACCTCCCCGGAGGCACCCTGATGGGCGAGGTCGCCGGTACGCAGCCACCCGTCGCCGGGCAGGGCGTCGGCCGTGGCCTCGGGGTTCCCGAGGTAGCCGTCCATGATCTGCGGGCCACGGACCCACAGTTCACCGGCCGCGCTGAGTTCACCGCTTGTCCCGTCTGTCCCTGACGGCACCGCGATCTCCTCGCCGGTGTCCGGGTCGACGAGCTTGTGCTCGGTGTTGGCCACCGGGCGCCCCACGGAACCGGGGGACAGCCCGTCGCCGAGGTTCACGTGGGTGACCGGGCTGGACTCGGTGAGCCCGTAACCCTGGTACACCTCGATGCCCAGCCTGTCGTGCACCGCGGTGGCGAGCTCCCCGTCGAGGCTCGCGGCACCGGAGAGCACCCCGCGCAGGGCGGAGAGGTCGTAGTTGTCGACCTCGGGGTGCTTGGCCAGAGCGAGGGCCACCGGCGGGGCGATGAAGGTGAAGGTCACCCCGTGCTTCTGGTGGTTGCGCAGGAAGGTGTTGAGCTCGAAGCGCGGCACGGTGAGCAGGCGGGCGCGCAGGCGCAGCGTGAGGTTGGCCAGGGTGGTCAGCCCGTAGATGTGGAAGAAGGGCAGCACACCGAAGACGACGTCCTCGCGGGTGACCGGGCCCGAGACCTCGACCTGGGCCATGTTGGCCACCAGGTTGCGGTGCGTGAGCCGCACGCCCTTGGGCAGCCCGGTCGTCCCGGAGGAGTACGGCAGAGCGGCGAGCTGGGTCGACGGGTCGAAGGACACCGACGGGGGAGTGCTGCGCTCGGCGAGCATCTGGTTGAGGCCCCGTGAGGTGTCGAGGTGGATGAGCCGCTCACCGGGCAGCCCGGCGAGCTCGGCGGCCTCCTCACCGCCGTCGCCCAGCCCGGCGAGGGTGAGCAGCATGACGGCGTGGGAGTCGCGCAGCTGCTCGGCGACCTTCGGCGGGGAGGCCAGCAGCGGCACGGGGGTCAGCACCGCGCCGAGACGCCACACGGCGTGGGCGGCGACGATGAACTCCACGGAGTTCGGGCAGTGCAGGGCGACGACGTCGTTCTTGGCGACACCGTGGCGTGAGAGCCACCCGGCGACCGAGTCGACGTGGCTGCGCAGCGTGGCGTAGGACGTCTCGGTGCCTCCGGCGAGGTCGACGACGGCGATGCGGTCCTCGTCCTCGGGGGACAGGTCGCCGTAGAGGTACTCGTGGATTCCGACGTCGGGGATGGTGACGTCGGGACGGTCGCTCGTGACGGGCATGCGTGTCCTCCTGCGCGGGATGGTCGGGGTAGTCGTCGCCCCGGTGTCTTTTGTGGTCGCGGTCAATCCTACCCGCGACCGTCGGTGACCCCCGCCACAATCCCCCGCGCGGCCACACCCGCCCCTGATACCCGTGCCGACAAGCGCCCCGCCGTCAGGCGCGCAACCGGCGCAGCGCGCCGCGCGCGGTGTCGCCGTCCACCGTCTGCCAGAACGGCGGCATCGAGGAGCGCAGGAAGGAGCCGTACCGCTTCGTCACCAGCCGTTGGTCGAGCACGGCCACCACACCCCGGTCGTCGACGGCGCGCAGCAGACGTCCGGCGCCCTGCGCCATGAGCAGGGCGGAGTGCGTGGCGGCGATCTCCATGAACCCGCTGCGTCCGGCGGAGTCCACGGCCTCCTTGCGGGCCTGGGACAGCGGGTCGTCGGGACGAGGGAACGGGATCCGGTCGATGACCACCAGCGACAGCGAGGGCCCCGGCACGTCCACGCCCTGCCACAGGCTCAGCGTGCCGAAGAGGCAGGTCTCGGGCTCGTCGCGGAAGCGTTTGATCAGGGCGCCGAGGGAGTCGTCGCCCTGGCAGAGGATCTCGTGGGGCACGAGGGTGCGCAGTTCGGCGGCGGCGTTCTCCGCGGCGCGGCGGGAGGAGAACAGTCCCAGCGTCCTGCCGCCGGCGGCGGAGACGAGCTGGGCGAGTTCGTCGATGGACTCCGGTGAGGCGCCTTCGCGTCCGGGTGGGGGCAGGTGGCGGGCGGTGTAGAGGATGCCGTGCGTCGCCGGGTCGAAGGGGGTGCCCACGTCGAGGGTGGTGCACGCGGAGGCGGCCAGTCCCCAGGTCGCGAGCATCGAGGTGAAGCGTCCGCCGAGGGCGAGGGTCGCCGAGGTCAGGATCACGGTCTGGTCGGCGAAGAGGCGCCCGCGCAGCAGGTCGGACACGCTGAGCGGGGCGACGTACACGCTGCGCCGGTTGCGGTCGCCGGAGAGCCAGACGACGTCCTCGCCGAGCAGGTCGTCGGAGGTTTCGGACGTTTCGGACGTTTCGGACGCTGCGTCGCCGCTACCGTCCCCGCCCTCGGCGGGGGACGCCTCGAGGATGCGCACCACGGTGTCGTGCATCTCCTCGCAGGCGGTGAGGCAGGAGAAGATCTCCGCGGACTTCTCCTGGTCGGCCTCGCTCACGGCGCTGCCCGGGGAGCCGGACGCCCCGCCGGTGCCCTGCAGCCGGCTGCGCGTCTTCCACAGCGCGTCGCGCAGCGCGTGCAGGGGTTCGACGAGGGTGATCGGCACGGACGTCCAGCGTCCTTCCGGGGCGGTGTGCGCGGTGACCGCCGCCTCGATCTCGGCGGTCCAGGTGTCGCCGGCGGTGAGCAGTTCGGCGGCGCAGTCGTCCGGGCCGACCTTCTCGCAGCGCCGGGCGAGGATCGCCACCGCCGCACCGGAGAGTTCCTCGGTGGCCACGGAGGTGATGCGTCCCTCCAGCTCGTGGGCCTCGTCGATGACCACGGTGTCGTGGTTGGGCAGCACGGACTGTTCGGACAGGGCGTCGATGGCCAGCAGGGCGTGGTTGGTGACGACCACGTCGGACTGGGCGGCCTTCTCCTTGGCGGCCTCGGCGAAGCACTGGTCGCCGAAGGGGCAGCGGGTCGCGCCGACGCATTCGCGACTGGTCACGCTGACCTGGCGCCAGGCGCGGTCGGACACGCCGCGGGGCAGGGTGTCACGGTCGCCGTCCTCGGTCTCCTGGGCCCACTCGTGCAGACGGGCGACCTGGGAACCGGTGGCGGTGACCTCGGCCTCGTCGATGAGTGCTTCCGTACCTTCTGCGCCGTCGGCACCTGAACCCGCGGTGCCGTCGCCGATCCGGTTGAGGCACAGGTAGTTGTTGCGGCCCTTGAGGATCGCGAAGGACGGACGCCGGCCCAGCTCGTCCTTCAGTGCCTCGGTCACCCGCGGCAGGTCACGGTCGACGAGCTGGCGCTGCAGCGCGATCGTGGCCGTGGAGACCACCACCCGCTCGCCCGAGCCGACGGCGTGCTCCAGCGACGGCACCAGGTAGGCCAGGGACTTGCCCGTGCCGGTGCCCGCCTGCACGGCGAGGTGACGCTGCGAGGAGATCGCCGTGGACACCGCAGCGGCCATCCGGCGTTGCCCGTCACGACGCGACCCGCCGAGCTCCCCGACGACGTGGTCGAGCAACCCGGTCGTCCTCTCTTCTGCCTTGGTTCCCTTCGTGCTCACCTTGGTACCCACAGGTCCGCTCATAGATCGACGAAGCGGACGCTGAGGGCCGGCTCGTCGCGCGACAGGGCCAGCCCCTCCCACGGCAGGGAGACGAGCTGGCGGGCGAGGTGGTCACGGGACTCGTCGAGGGTGGGCAGGTCGTCGACGAGACGTCCGTCGCGAACCATCGGCACGGTGAGCTCCACCGGGTGCAGGATCCCGAGATCCGGGGTGTCCGCCTCCAGCGGGTACACGACCTCCTCGACGGCGGTGCCGGTGTCGCGGCAGGCGCGCAGGGCCCGCTTGGCCCCGCCGTGGCTGGCCTTGTGGCTGCTGCGCTTGGCCACCGGGTGCCCGTCGACGGAGGTCAACTTGTACACCAGGCCCGCGGTCGGCGCCCCGGAGCCGGTGACCACCGAGGTGCCCGCCCCGTAGGTGTCCACCGGTTCACTGCGCAGTGCGGCGATGGCGAACTCGTTGAGGTCGGAGGAGACCACGATGCGGGTGTCGTAGGCGCCGAGCCCGTCGAGCTGGGTGCGGACCTGCCGGGCGAGCACGCCCAGGTCACCGGAGTCGATGCGCACCGCACCCAGGGCGGTGCCGGCGACCTCCACGGCGTTGCGCACGCCCTGGGTGATGTCGTAGGTGTCGACCAGCAGGGTGGTGCCGGGGCCCTGGGCCTCGATCTGGGAGCGGAACGCCGCCTTCTCGTCCGGCCGACCGTGCTCGTCGACGTGCAGCAGCGTCCACGCGTGCGCGCTGGTGCCGCCGGCGGGCAGCCCGTAGCGTGCGGCGGCCTCCAGATTGGAGGTGGAGTGGAAGCCGGCGAGGTAGGTGGCGCGCGCGGCGCTCACCGCGGACTGCTCGTGGGTGCGCCGCGAACCCATCTCGATGATCGGACGTCCCTCCGCCGCGGTGACCATGCGCGCGGCGGCGGAGGCGACGGCGGAGTCGTAGTTGAGGATCGAGAGGATCACGGTCTCCAGGATGACCGTCTCGGCGAAGGTGCCGCGCACGGTGAGGATCGGCGAGTTCGGGAAGTAGACCTCGCCCTCGCGGTAGCCGTCGATCTGCCCGGTGAAGCGGTAGGTTCGCAGGTACTCGCGGGTGGTGTCGTCGAGGAAGTCCAGGCCGGCGAGCTGCTCCTCGGTGAAGCGGAAGTCGCGCACGGCCTCCAGCACACGCGCGGTGCCGGCGACCACACCGTAACGACGCTCATTCGGCAGCCGCCGGGTGAACACCTCGAAGCTGCACCGGCGGTGCGCGGTGCCGTCGCGCAGCGCGGCCTGCAGCATCGTCAGTTCGTACATGTCGGTCAGCAGGGCGGTCGACCGGCCTGCTGTGTCGGCTGCAGTATCGGCTGGGTTATCGGTGTGCTCGGTCACGGTCGTCCATCCTAGTCGGTAGTCTGGACACCATGACTTCACCCGCCGCTCCCGCCGCACCGGCGGTCACCCCTGTGGAAGAGCAGCTTCCCGACACCCTCACCGAGGCGGACCTCCCCTGGCAGTGCATCTGCTGGGACGACCCGGTGAACCTGATGAGTTACGTGACCTACGTCTTCCAGACCGTGTTGGGCTACTCCCGCAAGCGGGCGACCGAGCTGATGATGCAGGTGCACAACGAGGGCAAGGCCATCGTGAGTTCCGGGGAGCGCGACAAGGTCGAGGGCGACGTGAAGAAGCTGCAGACCGCCGGCCTGTGGGCCACGATGCAGCGCTCGGAAGGTTAGTGCGGCACACGATGGAGGGCATGCGATGAAACCGTGGACGAAGAAGAAGAGCCTGGTGCGCGGCGTGCGTTTCGTCACCGAGCTGGAGCCGGTGGAGCGTGAGATGCTCGGCAACAGCGCCGCCAACGTCGGCGAGCTGCTGATCGGGCGGGCGCGTTCGGCGCCGAAGGACGAGCTGGCGGAGATGACGGGCCTGCCGTCGGGGCACACCGACGCGCCGGACGACCCGGTGCTCGCGGCGATGCTGCCGTCGTTCTTCCGTGACGGTGACGAGGAGGTCGACGGCGAGGCGGGGGTGTCGCGCCAGTTCAACGAGACCGACATCATCAAGGGCAAGCTCACGAACCTGCGCCTGGTCAGCGAACTGCTCGGCCCGGACGGGTCGGTGAACGTGAGCCTGAACACCGAGCAGACCGGGCCGTGGCTCAATGCGCTGACGGACATCCGTGCCTTCCACAACGGCCAGATCGAGTTGATCAGGAAGCGTCTGGACGAGTTCGGCGAGACCGGTGGCCAGGCCGGTGCGGACGAGATCGCCGCGGCGGAGAACTACGTGGAGTGGCTCGGCTACCACCAGGACAGCCTGCTGACGGCCCTGATGGGGCCGATGGACGTGCCCGAGGAATGAGCGGGGAATGAGTACCGGCGGCCTGACGGACGTGCCGGGCCTGTTCCTCGGCCACGCCGAGGTGCAGAGCTCGGGGGTCAGCGTGGTGGTGTGCCCCGAAGGTGCGGTCGGGGCCGTCGACGTACGCGGTGGGGGACCGGGTACCCGGGAGACCGACCTGCTGGCCCCGTCGAACTCGGCGGAGGCGGTGCACGCCGTCGCGCTGTGCGGCGGGTCGGCCTTCGGGCTGGACGCCGCAGGCGGGGTCATGGCCGAACTCGAGGACCGCGGCATCGGCCTGCAGGTGCTCGGCGACCTCGCCCCGTCTCTGATCGTGCCGATCGTGCCGTCGGCGGTCATCTTCGACCTGCCCGTCGGCGACCCCGCGTCACGTCCGACGGCCGACACCGGACGCCGGGCCGTGCAGCGTGCCCTCGACTGCTCGCAGGACGGCTCACAGGACAGGACGCAGGACGCGGGGAACGTCGGCGCGGGGCGCGCGGCGACCGCCGGCGCGCTGAAGGGCGGCTTCGGCGAGGCGTCCTGCGGGGTGGACCTGCCGGGCGGCGGGCGTGCGGTGGTGGCCGTCGGGCTGGTCGTCAACGCCGTCGGCTCGGTCGTCGACCCGTCCACCGGGGCGTTGTGGGGGAACCGGACACCCGAACCTGTCCCTGAACCGACCGCGGCGGGGTTGCGCACCATCCTGGAGCGCGGCGTCGACGGCACCAAGATGACCGGTCCGGACCCCTCGCCGATGAACACGACCATCGGTGTCGTCGCCACCGACGCGACGGTGACCAAGGCGCAGGCCGAGCGTCTGGCCATGGCCGCGCACGACGGCCTGGCCCGCGCCGTCCGGCCCTCGCACCTGCCGATGGACGGCGACACCTTCTTCGCCCTCGCACCGTCCGGCGCACGTGGCGGTGTGGCGACCACCGACCTGGCGGCGCTGTGCGCCGCGGCGGCGACGGTGACCGAACGGGCGGTCGTGGAGGCAGTCCTGGCCGCCGAGACCGCATTCGACGTGCCGTCCTGGCGCGACGTGATGAACTGACCCGGCAGACCCCACACACCCTGAGGAGAACCATGAGCGGATCAGACGTAACCCAGAGCAGTACGAACGATACGGGCCGGACGCGCTTCCGCGACCGCGGGCGGGTCGGCCAGGCACTGGTCACCACCCTGGTGTTCCTGGCGGTGCTGTGGGCGGTGCAGGTGGTGAACTGGGCGTCCGGCAACCGGCTGGTGTCATGGGGTATCCACCCGCTCGACTTCTCGCGGATCTGGGGGATCCTGCCCGCCCCGTTCATCCACACCAGCTTCTCCCACCTGCTGGCCAACACCCCGGCGGTGGCGGTGCTGCTGTTCCTCGTCGCACTGTCCGGGCAGAAGGCGGTGTGGGCGTCGACCGTGGTGACCACGCTGGTGGCCGGGGTGGGCGTGTTCTTCCTCGGCGGGGAGAACACGGTGCACGTCGGGGCGTCGATCCTGATCTACGGGTGGGCGGTGTTCCTCGCCGTGCGCGGCATCTTCACCCGGGCCGTCCCCGAGATCCTGCTCGGTGTGCTGGTCATCATCCTCTACGCCGGACTGTTCTGGGGCATCCTGCCCAACCAGCCCGGGGTCAGCTGGCAGGGGCACCTGTTCGGCGGCGTCGGCGGTGCCGTGGCGGCCTGGGGTGCGGGGCGTCCGGCGATCAAGCAGCGCGAGCAGGACAAGGCGCTCAAGGCGGCCAAGGGCTCCTAGTGCACTTAGGGCACCGCGTAGGGGAGCGCGGGCCTAGACTCGGAGGGCATGGACGACCTCACCCCCGCAGCACCGACCGCGTCAGCACCCATCGGCATCTTCGACTCCGGGGTCGGCGGGCTCACCGTGGCCCGCTCCATCATCGACCAGCTGCCCGGCGAGTCGGTGATCTACATCGGCGACACCGCGAACTCCCCCTACGGCGACAAGCCGTTGGCCACGGTGCGCTCACTGGCCACCAGCATCGCCGACCAGCTCGTGGAGCGCGGCTGCAAGATGATCGTGGTGGCCTGCAACTCCGCCTCCGCCGCCTTCCTGCGCGACGCACGCGAGCGCTACCCGGTGCCGGTGGTCGAGGTGATCCTGCCGGCGGTGCGCCGCGCGGTGTCGGTGACGCGCAACAACCGCGTCGGGGTCATCGGGACCCGGGCGACGGTCACCTCGGGGGCCTACCAGGACCTCTTCGCCGCGAGCCCGGGCGTGGAGGTCGTCGCCCAGGCGTGCCCCCAGTTCGTGCCCTTCATCGAGCGCGGCATCACCTCCGGACGCCAGCTGCTGGGCCTGGCGGAGACCTACCTGGAGCCGTTGAAGGAGGCGGGGGTGGACACCGTGGTGCTCGGCTGCACCCACTACCCGCTGCTCACCGGCGTGATCCAGCTGGTCATGGGTGACGACGTGACGCTGGTGTCCTCGGCGGAGGAGACCGCGAAGATGGTCTACCGCACCCTGAGCGACAACGACCTGCTCGCCGACCCCCACGCCGCTGACGGTGCAGGTGCCGCCGCCCCGGAGCTGACCTTCGAGTCCACCGGTGACCCGGCCCGTTTCGCGTCCCTGGCCTCGCGTTTCCTCGGCCCGTCGGTGGCCGGGGTCAGCCGGATCCCGGAGATGCTGCGGTAGCCGTCCGGCACCCGTCGGCGGCTGTCGGAGGCCTGGCTCATGGATCCACGGGGGTATCATGTAACAATGACGGGCATGGACATGACCATTCTGGGATGCTCCGGGAGTCTCTCCGCCCCCGGCAACCCCGCCTCCGGCTACCTGCTGCGGACGGCGGACGGGCGTCAGATCCTCATGGACGTCGGACCGGGCGTGCTGGCGCGCCTGCAGGAGCTGGGTAACCCCGGTGACGTGGACGTCGTCTTCTCCCACCTGCACCCGGACCACTGCTCGGACTTCCCGTCGCTGGTGGTGTGGCAGCGCTTCCACCCCACGCGTGCGGCGTCCGACCGCCACGTCCTGCTCGGCCCGTCGATCGCGGCACTGCACCTGGGGCGCGCCTCGGCGGACCACCCGTCGCAGGTCGACGACTTCTCCGACATCCTCGACGTGCACTCCTGGCGCGCGCCGGCGGCGCAGGACGCCCCGGTGGTCTTCGACGACACCTCCCGCGGCACCGTCTACCCGGGTCACCGCATCGGCTCGGCGACGTTGTACGCCGCCCCGGCGGTGCACCCGACCGAGTCGTACATGATCCGGGTGGAGGACCGGGACGGCTCCTCGCTGGTCTACAGCGGCGACACCGCCGCCACCGGGCACCTCGCCGCGCTGGCCGCGGGGGCGGACGTCCTGCTGTGCGAGGCGACGTGGGGCGAGCGCGACAACGGCGACAACCCGCCGCAGATGCACCTCTCCGGTGAGGAGGCCGGCCAGGCCGCCGCGGAGGCAGGGGTGGGACGCCTGGTCATCACCCACGTGCCGCCGTGGGGCGACGCGGAAGGTGCGCTGCGTGGGGCGCGGCGTTTCTACGACGGCCCGGTGGAGCTGGCCCGGCCCGACATGGAGCTGCACGTGGGTGACTAGACTCTCGTGGCATGAGTAACCCCGAGAACTTCACCCGTGCCGACGGTCGCGCCGTCGACCAGCTCAGGACCGTGCGCATCACCCGCGGTTTCACCACCAACCCCGCCGGCAGCGTGCTCGTCGAGTTCGGCGACACCCGCGTGATGTGCACCGCCAGCGTCTCCGAGGGCGTGCCCCGTTTCAAGCGCGACTCCGGCGAGGGCTGGCTGACCGCCGAGTACGCGATGCTGCCCTCCGCCACCGCCGAGCGCATGCAGCGCGAGTCGGTGAAGGGCAAGGTCAAGGGCCGGACGCAGGAGATCTCCCGGCTGGTGGGCCGCTCGCTGCGCGCCGCGGTCGACCTGCGCGCCCTGGGGGAGAACACCGTGAACATCGACTGCGACGTCCTGCAGGCCGACGGCGGTACCCGTACCGCCTCGATCACCGGTGCCTACGTGGCGCTGGCGGACGCCCTGGCGGTGCTGCAGAAGCGCGGCGTGGTCCCCGGTGAGCCGCTGCTCGACCCGGTCGCCGCGGTGTCGGTCGGCGTGATCGACGGTGTCGGCTGCCTGGACCTGCCCTACGAGGAGGACAGCCGGGCGGACGTGGACATGAACGTGGTCATGAACGAGGAGGGCCACTTCGTGGAGATCCAGGGCACCGGCGAGAACTCCGAGTTCAGCCGTGACGAGCTCAACGTGCTGCTCGACCTCGCCGAGGGCGGGCTGCGCGACCTGACCGCCCTGCAGCGCAAGGCGCTGGACGCCGAGCTGGGTCAGGCGGTCACCCTGTGAGTGGGGGAGAGCACGTGCAGCCCCTGAAGGTTCTCGTCGCCTCGCGCAACGCCAAGAAGCTCGCCGAGCTGCACCGCGTGCTCGAGGCCGCCGGTGTCGACGGCGTGGAGCTGCTGAGCCTGCGCGACGTCGCCGAGTACCCCGAGACCCCGGAGACCGGTGCGACCTTCGAGGACAATGCCCTGATCAAGGCGCGTGACGGGGTGCGTTACGCCGGCCTGCCGACCGTCGCCGACGACTCGGGCCTGTGCGTCGACGCGCTCAACGGCATGCCCGGGGTGCTCTCGGCGCGTTGGTCGGGTGACCATGACACCGGCGACGGGGACGTGGACGCCGCCAACAACCGGCTGCTGCTCGCGCAGACCGCCGACGTGCCGGACGAGCGCCGCGGCGCCGGTTTCGTCTCCGCCTGCGCCCTGGCGGTCCCGGAGGACATGGCAGGACGCCTCGGCGGCGAGCAGGAGCTCACCGTGCGCGGCGTCTGGCGCGGCAGCCTGCTGCGCGAGCCCCGCGGTGACAACGGCTTCGGCTACGACCCGCTGTTCTCCCCGGACGAGGAGCCGCAGCTGTCCTCCGCACAGCTCGACCCGCGGCGTAAGGACGAACTGTCCCACCGTGGCCGCGCCCTGGCAGAGCTCGTGCCGTTCCTCACGGCGTTGCGCGGCTGAGACGGTAGGGTGGTGGGAGGAAAAACAACTCCCACCGGCACCGCAGAGTCGGTGACCGTCCCGGAAGGACCAGTGAGACCGTGCCCGTGACCGTCGAACCCGCTGACATCGTGGCAGGGACAACGCTTGACCGGGATTGGCTCACCAGCCTGTACAAGGAGTTCCACCGGCGTCCGGAGCTCTCCGGCGCCGAGGAGTGGACCGCAGCGCGTATCAGCGAGGAACTCGGCCGCTTCGCCGACTGGGAGGTCACCACCGGCATCGGCGGGTACGGCATCACCGCCGTGCTGCGCAACGGGGAGGGGCCCACGGTGCTCTTCCGCGCCGACTTCGACGGCCTGCCCGTCGCCGAGACCACCGGCGTGGACTACGCCTCCACCCACTCCCAGTTGGACGCACAGGGCCAGCGCGTGCCCACGATGCACGCCTGCGGGCACGACGCACACACCTCCAGCGCCCTGGGGGCCATGTCGATCATCGACGCCTCGCGCGACAAGTGGTCCGGCACGGTGGTCTTCCTGTTCCAGCCCGCCGAGGAGGCGTCGATCGGCGCGCACGGCATGGTGAACGACGGGCTTCGTTCGATCATCCCGCGCCCCGACGTGTGCCTGGGCCAGCACGTGGTGCCCGGCCCGTCCGGCCAGGTGTACTCCGCGCCGGGGCCGGTGCTGACCAGTTCCACGACGATCGAGATCACCCTGTTCGGACGCGGCGCACACGCCTCGATGCCGCACCGGGCGGTGGATCCGGTGGTGCTGGCCGCCTCGGTGGTGATGAAGCTGCAGACCGTGGTCTCCCGCGAATTGCCTCCGGGCAAGTTCGCGGTGGTCACCGTGGCCTCGGTGGAGGCGGGCAAGGCGAACAACGTGATCCCGGACTCCGCGCGTATCGCGTTGAGCTGCCGGTTCTACGAGGAGTCGGTGCGGACCCGGGCGGTGGACGCGATCAAGAGGATCGTGCGTGCCGAGGCCGCCGCGGCCGGCTGTGAGCGTGAGCCGGAGTTCAAGTTCCTCGGCCTGCTCGCCGCCACGGACAACGACAGCACCGCCTACGCGGTGGTGCGTCCGCACTTCGACAGTTTCTTCGGTGAGCAGTCCCACGAGATGGAGCCGTGGACGGCCTCGGAGGACTTCTCGGTGATCCCGCGGGCGTTCAACGCCCCGTACCTGTTCTGGACGGTGGGGATCACGCCGTTGAAGCAGTGGCGCCGTGCCGAGGCTGCCGACCGGCTGGACATCGACATCCCCTCGAACCACAACCCGGGGTTCCTGCCGGACATCACCACGCTGCCGGTGACCACGCAGGCCGCCGCGCTGGCGGTGCTGGGCTGCCTGACCCACCGGTGGCCGGACGCCCCGGCGGGCTGGTCGCCGGACGCGGGCACGGGGACCGGCGACATCGACGCCGCCGCGGTGCGTCGGGCGAAGGTGGAGACCTCGCAGGCCGACTGAGTGGGGACGGTGTGTGGCCGGGGGACTGTCAGCTGTCGAGGCCGAAGGCCTCCACGACCTCATTGCGGCGACGCTTCTCCAGCACGAAGGAGAGCACCGGGATCACGCCGGCGAGGATCGTGGTGACCCACTTGCTCGGCGCCCACCGTGCCTTGATGCCCAGGTCCAGGCATGTCGCGCAGTAGGCGAGGAAGACCCATCCGTGCACGGCTGCCACGATGAAGAACCAGCCCGGCGCCTCGATGTCCATCGGGGGGAAGATCACGTACTTGAGGAGCATTTCCACACAGAGCACGAGGAGCAGTACACCGGTGATGTAGGCGAGCACGGAGTAGCGCGTCAGTGCGCCCTTGACCCGGCGTTTACGCTCCGGGGTGACCTGGGGTGCGGGGGTGGAGGTGGTCATCGAGGTTCGTGGTCCGTTCCTGCTGTGTCGTCGGTCGTTTCGGTGCTCCCGCGGGCCTGCCGGGCCCGGCGTCGACGGTCGTCGACGAGCGGTGCGTCCTGCGCGGTCGTCGCGCGGGAGGGGAGGAGGTCGCTGGGGATCTCACGCGGCGCGGACTCCGGGGTCTCCTCCGGGATCGCCGGACTGGCGTTGCCCTCCGCGCGGTCGCGCTCGTACTCCATGTACTTGCGGTAGGCGAAGATGAAGAACAGGCCGAAGATCGGCCACTGCAGGGCGTAGCCCAGGTTCTGGTAGGAGCCGTCGCCGCTGGACCAACGCCCCCACTGCCACCAGGCGAGGCAGAGCGTGGCGACCACCGCAAGGGCCAGGAAGACCAGCTGGACGACACGGACCCGCAGCGACTGCGGCTGCCGAGGTCCGGGGGACGTCGAGGTGTTCGCTGATCCGGTGGTGTCGTCTGGCACGGGTTCAAGGGTACCCCTGGCGGTGCTGCTACCATAACCCAGAGCAGCCGGTCCTTTCCGGCTGTGAGGACCACCACGTCGTGGCCCTCACCGCGCCCGTGGCGGAATTGGCAGACGCGCCAGGTTTAGGTCCTGGTGTCCTTGATGGATGTGGGGGTTCAAGTCCCCCCGGGCGCACGGCAGGGTGGGGTTGGGAATGCTCTGAGCAGGGGGGGGGGCGACCTACTTCGCCTTCCAGCTGTTTCCGCAGGACTGGCAGATGGCCATCTTCTGGTTGCTGAACTTTTGTCGCGTAGTGCCCTTGGACTTCTTCCACAACAGGTTGGAAGTGCCGAGTGTTACGAGCGCGGTGGTGGCCCTGGCCGCATTGTTCGTGTTGCCGAGGAATCCGGTGCCCTTGTGGGCGTTCCTGCCGCCGGTCTGGACCATCTGGACGGAAACATTCTCGGAGGTGCACTGGGGACAGTTCATGGTGTGGTACTTCTCTCTGCCGGGGGTTGCGAAGGGGAGCGCGGAGGCCGGGGTTCTTGCTTCAGCTCTGTGGCCGTAGTCGCCGTGGTCACCGTGCCAATCGACCGGCGCGCCATCTCCGTTTCACTTCAAAATGAATCGGACGTCCGGCTGGTTTTCGATATTGGCGCATACCCCCGGGGGTGTTGTGCGGCAATCCTTTGGTTTCCTCATGTAATGTTCTTCATGTGGAGACGTGATGACCTCCATCAACGATGATCAGCGATCATTCCCCTTTCGAGTGACGCACAGGGGGCCGGAATGACGGCCGCCTGTGCGTCACATGCGTGTGTGCGTGTGGGCGCGCCGCCGCGTCCGATCGCGGGGCCCGCAAAAGTGCTGGCAAAGGGGCTGGCCAGGGGGCGTTCTCAGGTGATATACTGCAGCGTCCGGCTCGACCGTCAGGGTGGTGCCATGCGGGGAACCGCGCGGCAGCAAACCACCGGGGGACGGTGGAGCGGGCAATCACAGGGGAACGTCCTTCATGTCACGTCCCGGGAGTCCAGCCGTAGAGCGCTTGCGGCGGCTTCCGACCGGACAGTCGCGTCCATTTCCCTGTAAGTAACTGCTAAGAACCCTGTATCTCAACACTGTCTCAGACACCTGTCGTCGACACATTTTCCGAAAGGAGTGACCATGCCCCGCACTTTCCGCACGCTGATCCACAACCTCACCGGACCGGCCTATGAACCGACCGAGCCCCACCACCCGACAGTTGCCGTCGAGTATGACGCGCTGTTCCAGCTGCCGCAGGGCGTGGAACACCCCTAGCCGCGGGAGCTCCCCGCGCCCCGGATGGTTGCGGTCAGAGCGCGCCGATCCATTCGGCACGGTCGGTCCCGGCCTCGAAGTTCTCCTGGAAGCTCAGCCGGTACTCACCGGGGTCGACGGGGCCGTCGAAGCAGATCGTCCCGTCCTCGCTCTGACCGGGGGCGACCTCGTCGAGCACGTGGACGGTCTCGTCGGAGACCGTCTGGGTGCGCGGATGCTGCTCCGGGTCGTAGAGCTTCCACGCCGCCAGTCCGCGCACGTTGAGCGGCTCGGTCTCGCTGGTGACCGTGAAGTTCACGTCCGCGCAGATCTGGTTCGACGGATCGCGTTCATACTCCCGCAGGTTGTCCACGGTGATGTCGGCCTTGTCGATGCTGATCGTCTCACCGATGCGCGGCAGGTCGGAGTCGATCCCGTCTCCGTCCCCGCTGTCCCCGTTGTCCTCTCCGTCCCCGCTGTCCCCGGCGCTGGCGGTGGACGAGCTTGTGGCACCGTCCCCGTCGTCGTCGCTGTTGTCGTCGTCCCCACCGCCGCAGGCGGCCAGGACGAGGGGTGCGGTGAGGACGAGGGCGGCGATGCTGCGGCGTCTGGTCATGGATCTCTCCTGGTGATCGTGCCGGTGGTTGCGACCGAATCTATAGCAGCTCCTACCGAACCTGCATCGGGATCGCGCTGACCAGCGCAATCGCCGGAAACGATGTTCACCCCGCGAAAACCACGGTCGTTTTCCTTGCGTTCCGGAAACAAGGGCACCCCCACCCAGGTAGCGTCAGTGCGGACCCGAGGGGAGCCCGAATGATCGAATTCTCACGCCGCACGTTCTTCGCCGGCCTCGCCGCGCTCGGGGGCACGGTGCTCTGGTCGTCGCACACCGCGACCGCCGGTACCGCCCAGGATCGTGCGCAGGGAGCACCGGACGCCGACCGACTCGCCGTGGGCCGCGGCATCGCCGACACCACCGGCGAGCCGCTGGGTGCGGGCATGGACGGCTACGCCGTGCAGGAGCAGACGAGCGTCGGCATCCGCCAACGCCTGTACTCCCGCGCCTTCATCTTCGACGACGGCACCAACCGGTTCTGCCACGTCACCGTGGACACCCCGCTGATGTTCCAGTCGGTGTTCCTGGAGGTCCTGCGCCGACTGCGCGCGGACTACGGCGACACCTACACCAGCGACAACGTGGTGGTTACCGCCACGCACACCCACGTCGCCCCCGGCGGACGGTCCGGCCACGCCATGGTCGACCTGGTCTCCCTGGGTTTTCGTCCGGTGACCTTCGAGGCACAGGTGGCGGGCATCGTGCGCTCGGTGCGCCGGGCACACGGCGACGTCGCCCCGGCCGAACTCACCCTCGTGCGCGGCCAGCTCGACGGTGTGGGGGAGAACCGCTCGAAGCAGGCCTTCGACCGCAACCCGCAGCAGGACAAGGAGGCCAACCCGGACGGGGTGGACCGCACCTCGGTGACCCTGCACGTCGCGCGCGCCGGCATCCCGGTGGGGCTGATCAACTGGTACTCGGTGCACGCCACGAGTTTCAGCCCGGAGATCCGCCACATCTCCGGCGACAACAAGGGCTTCGCCGCCTACAGCGTGGAGGACGCCGCGGGCGTGGACCACCGCGACGAGTCCGGGTTGGCGGCAGCGCCGTTCGTCGCGGCGTTCGCGCAGGGCGCGCCCGGGGACGTGACCCCGAACCACGGCCTGGTGCCGGAGTCCGGGCCCGGTGGCGCCGGGGTGCAGGGGCAGAAACGTTCGGTGGAGATCCTCGGCACCCGGCAGGCAGACGCCGCGCTGGACACCACGGGCCGCTTCGCCGGCATCCCCGGTGGGCTCGAGGGACGCACCCGGTGGGTGGACATGGACGCCGTCGACGTCGACGGGCGGTGGACGCCCGACGGACACCCGGGACGCACCGGCCCGGCGGTGCTCGGCGCGGCGTTCGCGGCGTCCAGCCAGGAGGACGGCGGCGGCCTCGACGTCGACATCGGGCTCGACGAGGCCGAACGCGGCGGGGCGCCGTGGGTGCGCCAGCTCAACGAGCTCGCCCCGGTCCCCGAGGACGTACGTGCCGTGCACGCCCCGAAGGACATGCTGCTGCCGATGGGCTACATCGACGGCATGATCCAGCAACGCCACATCTTCGGCGTGTGGCGTCTCGGCGGGCTGGTGCTGGTCTACCTCGGTTTCGAACCGACGGTGACCGCCGGGCTGCGCATCCGACGCACCGTCGCCGAGGCGATGGGGGTGCCGCAGGACAACGTGGTCGTTCAGGGCTACTCGTGCGGTTACGGCCACTACGTCACCACACCCGAGGAGTACCTGCAGCAGGACTACGAGGGCGGCGCGACCGCGTTCGGACGCCTGCAGCTGCCGGCGGTGCAACAGGTCGTGGACGCGCTGGCGACGGCGCTCGCGGCGGGGGAGGACGTGGCGTCCGGTGTCCCGGCCGGGGACCTGACCGGGGTGATACCGGACAGCCCGGCGGCCGTGGCGCTGCCGGACACCGCCGCGCCGGGCCGCGCCTTCGGTGACGTCCTGTCCGGCGGTGGGGACGTGTCCCTCGGGCAGACCGCCACGGTGCGTTTCGTGGGGGCGAACCCGAACAACGACCTGCGCCTGGAGGACGGCTACCTGCAGGTCGTGCGCGGCGGACCGGAAGGGATGGTCGTCGCGCACGACTCCTCCTGGTCGACGTTGCTGACCTTCGACAGGAGTGTCACCGAGACCACCACCACCGTGGAGTGGGACACCACCGGCGCCGAACGCGGCGAGCACCGGGTCGTCCTGCGCGGGGACTGGCGCGACGCCCGCGGCACCGTTCGGCCCTTCGAGGGCTCGGCGACGGTGCGCGTCGTGTAGTTACGTCAGAGCACGTCGCGTGCGATGCGGGCGACGTGCCCGGTGGCCTTCACGTTGTACTTGGCCATGCCGATCGTGCCGTCGGTGTTGACGAGGAACGTCGAGCGGATCACGCCCTGGACGATCTTGCCGTAGTTCTTCTTCTCACCGAAGGCGCCGTAGGCCGTCAGCGCGGTTTTCTCCGGGTCGGCGAGGAGCGGGAAGGTCAGCTCGTGGTCCTCGCGGAACTTCGTGAGCTTCTCCACGGTGTCCGGGGAGATGCCCAGGACGTCGATGCCGGCGTCGTTGAGTTCGGTGAGCGAGTCGCGGAAGTCGCAGGCCTCGGTGGTGCAGCCCGGGGTGTTCGCCCGCGGGTAGAAGTAGACGATGACCTGGCGTCCGCGGTAGTCGGAGAGGCTGACCTGGTTGCCGCGGTCGTCGGTGAGGGTGAAGTCCGGGGCGGCGTCGCCGACCTCCAGGACGGTGCGGGCGGGGGCTTCGGAGGGGTTCTCGGGAGTACTCATGGCATCCGAGTGTACGGCGGACGGCGCGGCTACGGCAGGGCCGCTGCACGGGTCGCTACGGCGACATCGGAGGGTTCTTCTGCACCGCACGCACCGGAGAACGTACAATTCAGGAACAATCTCTAAAAACCGTCATTCACGACCAGCAATGCAGGAGACTTCAGTGGCCCGCACCATCGACTCTATCCAGAGCGACATCGAACGCACCCGTGACCAGCTCGCGAGGACACTGGACGAGCTCAGCGTCCGCGCGGCTCCGAAGAACCTGGCGGACGAGGCGAAGACCCAGGCGTCGAACATCCTCGCCCAGCCGAAGGTCCAGCTCATCATCGGCGGCGTCGTGGCCGGGGTGGGCCTGGTCGTGGCCCTGACCGTGGTGGGCAAGCGCAACGAGAAGAAGCAGATCAAGGAAATCCAGCGCCTGCTGGCCGACGCCCGGTCCTGATTCTCATCCCCGCACCGCGCGACCCCCGCGAACCCCGCGAACCTCACGGGCCCCGGCGGATCTCCGGCACCAGGCGTGCCGTCGAGATCGCCGGGGTCTGCGCATGTGCGCTCGGCCTCGGGGCGCTGTGCACCCACCTGGGTGTGCCGGCGTCCTGGATCTTCGCCTTCCTGGTGTCCTTCGGCGTCTACGCGATCGTCTCCGACCGTCAGACGACGCCACCGACGCGGCTGATGCAGCCGGCGCAGGTCGTGATCGCCATGGTGTGCGTGGCGCCGCTGGTCGAGCTCGACGGTTCCACCGTGCTCGGCTACGTGGTTCCGACGCTCCTGGCGCTGACGATCACTCTGGCGGTGTGCGCGGCGGCGGCGTTCCTGCTGCACCGCTCCGGTGCCGCGAGTGCGGTGAGTTCGCTGCTCGCCACGCTGGCCGGCGGGGCGAGCGGGATGACGGTGCTCGCCGCGGAGCTGAAGGAGGACGTGCGTTTCGTCGTCCTCACGCAGTACCTGCGGTTGTCGCTGGTGGTGCTCACCCTGCCGGCATTCGTGCAGCTCTTCGCCGCCGGCTCGGCGGGCGGCGCGGGCGGTACGGCGGGGCAGGACGCCGCGGCGTCCGACACGGCGCCGTGGTGGTCCCCGGAGCTGCGTCCGGTCGTCGGCGCGTTGGTGATCTGGGCGATCGTGTGGCTGCTGGTGCGGCTCACCCGCCGGGTGGTGAAGGTGCCCGTGCCCTACCTGCTGGTGTCGATGCTGCTGACCTGGGTCGCCGGCGTGGCGGGGATCTCCGAGCAGTGGCTGCGGCCCGAGGGCCTGGTCCTGCTGTTCGCCTACGCGGTGATCGGGGTACAGGCCGGCGGCACGCTCACCAAGTCGGCGCTGCGCCAGTTCAGCCACAGCCTGCCGTTGATCCTCGCGGCGGTGGCGTCGATGATCCTCGGTGCCATCGTCGCCGCCCTGGTGATCGCCCAGGTCAGCGACGTCCCGATGCTGGACGCCTACCTGGCGACCGTGCCCGGGGGGATCTACGCTGTGCTCGCCTTCGCCCACGAGTCGGGGTCGGAGCCGATCGTCACGGTGGTGCAGGTGATGCGCACGCTGGCGATGCTCGTGATCGGTGCGTACCTGCCCACGGTCATCGGCTGGTGGGGCCGGCGGCACCGGAGCTGACCTGACCGGGTCTGACCTGAACTGGCGCGCCGCGATGGTAGTTTCAGGCCATGGGCTTCATCTGGAACTTCCTCGTCCGTGCCGTCGGCACCGCCCTGGGACTGTGGGTCGTGACCTACTTCGTCACCGGGGTCACCGTGACCGCCCCGTCGCAGCCGCTGGTCGGCGACGGGTCGAACGACCGGCTGTGGGTCTTCCTCGGCTGCGCGGCGGTGATCCTGCTGCTCAACATGACGGTGCGTCCGGTGCTGCGGCTGCTGGGCCTGCCGCTGACGATCCTCACCCTGGGGCTGTTCGCCCTGGTGATCAACGCCGGCGTCTTCCTCCTCGCCGAGATCCTGGCCCAGGCGGTCGGCCTGGGGCTCAACATCGACTCCTTCAGCGCGGCGTTCTGGGGCGCGATCATCATGGCGCTGGTCAGCTGGGTGCTCGGGCCCATCACCGGGATGCTGTCCGCCCGGCGCTGACTGTCTAGCTGCCGCGTTGCAGCGTCCGGGAGTCGCCGACCGTCGACCACCCGATCGCCGCGGCGACCAGCAGCACCCCGCTGAGTCCAAAGGCCCAGCCGAACCCGGCGGCGTCCACGACCATCCCGGCGAGCAGTGGGCCGAGGACCCCTCCGAGGTCCTGGAACATGGAGTAGCCGGCCACCGTCGACCCGCCGCGCTTCGTGCCCACGATGTCGGCGAGCACGGCCTGCTGCCCCGGGTTGACCAGCGCGGACCCTGCCCCGGCGACGAACATCGCCGCACAGGCCGGCGCGATGCCGGGGGAGAAGGGGAAGGCCACGTAGCCGACGGCGGTGACCAGCATGCCGAGCACCAGCATCGGTTTGCGTCCGACGGTGTCGCTCCAGCGTCCCGACGGCAGGATCAGCACCGCGTTTCCCGCCGCGTAGGCGGCCAACGCCCAGGCGGCGACGGCGGCGTCGCCGTGGAAGGCGGCGGCGACGAACAGGGGCACGATCGACACGCGCACACCGAAGGACGTCCACCCGAAGGCGAACACGGAGCCCAGCAGCACCCGGTACTGCGGGATCCCCAGCGACTCGGCGAAGGTCAGCGGAGTACGGGGACTGTCGTCGGCGTGCACACCGGCCAGCGTGGAGCCGCGCAACGCGACCCACACCACCGTCGCGGCGACGACGAGCATGCCGAAATAGAAGACGAACGGGGCGCGCAGTCCGAACCCGGCGACGAGGGCGCCGAACACCGGGCCCATGAGGTTGCCGAGCAGGAAGCCGGCGGCGTTGATGCTGGACACCCGCCCACGGGCGTCCACCGGGCTGACCTTGATCAGCAGGGCCGTCGCTGCGACGGTGAACATGATCGAGCCCAGGCCGCCGAGCCCGCGCAGGATGAGCAGCTGGGTGTAGTTCGCCGCCAGGGCGCAGGCGCCGGTGGACGCGGCGACGACGAGGATCCCGAGCGTGTAGGTGCGCCGCTCGCCGAGACGTACGACGACGCGCCCCGCCAGCGGTGCGCCGATGAGCCGCATGAGCGCGAAGGCACTGACGATGCCGGACGCCGCGGCGTTCGAGACGCCGAACGCGTGCGCGTACTGGGGGATCGCGGGGGCGACGACGCCGTACCCGAGGGCGACGGCGAAGGCGCCTGCGACGAGTGCCCACACCTCGACGGGCAGCGGCGTGCGGTTTCTTCTGTTGACCATGACTGGGCACTGATACTACGAGGTGGTGCGGCGGCGTGCTCGGGTGCCTCCCGGGTTGCGGCGGTGCCCGAGGGGCCAAGATCGAGCGTGGGATGTCTGAACACCCGTGTTCAACGATCCCACGCTCGATCTTTGCCCCTGTCTCCGTCGGGGACGGGTACCAAGTTGGACCTGGGAGCGTTGAGTCGGCCAACTCAGAGCTCCCAGGTCCAACTTGGTACCCCACCGGCCGTTCGTCGCCGACTGTGGGGGAGGGGCAGCGCGGGAATTGGGCGCGGCATGACGAAACCCCAGGTAGACTCTGGTCGGTGACCGTGTCTACCTGGGGTAGGTGGTGCGTCATCAGGGACTTGAACCCCGAACCCGCTGATTAAGAGTCAGCTGCTCTGCCAATTGAGCTAATGACGCATGTACTTCGGAGCGGATGTCCCGTCCTCGGCAACGAGGAAAACTATAGCTCCACGCCGATTCTCTGGCAAATCTGCAGGTAGGGCGGCGAAACGGTGTCGGCGGGGCGCTGGCGTGCAGTTGGTGGCCAGGTGAGGGCCGGGACCGCGGGTGCGTAGGGCAGAAGGATGCACCCGCGCTGGCTGTTCGCCGAGAGTCTTCCGCGGGTCTTCCGAGAGTTCCCCGGGAGGTGTCCGGAGGGTCGCCGAGAGGTCGGTGAGGCTGGGTAACGATTAGGACACAATCTTGCCGCGGCGGCGGTTTTCGTTACTTTCGCAGCACAGTGCAGACGTAAGATGACCTTCTAGACGCGGCCCGACCCTCACCTCGCCGGGCGCGGACGGGCTTCCGTGCTTCATCCGCGCCGCAGCCGTCGAAGACGACTTCACCACGACATTTCATCACCCCGGGGAGAGCTTCCGCCGGGGCGGAAAGAGACTGTAGACACCATGCACTTCCGATTCGGCCGTACGGGCCGAGTTATTCGCACCGTCGTGGCGGCGACCGCCGCCACCGCGCTGCTGACCACCGCAGCCTGCACCATCGACGGTGATGACGACACCGACACCGACCAGGTCGCTCAGAGCGGGACGTCCGACGACGAGGACGACGCCGTCGAACTCACCGCCAACGTCGAGGACGAGGACACCGGCGTCAAGGTCGATGAACCCGTCACCGTGCAGGACGACGAGGGCATCGACTCCGTCACCCTGACCGACGGCTACGGCAACGAGGTCGAGGGGTCCTTCAACGAGGACGAGACGGAGTGGACCTCGGACGGCAAGCTGGAGTACTCCAGCACCTACTCGCTCGAGGCGAAGGCCGGCGACGAGAACCTGTCGACGTCCTTCACGACCTTCAGCCCGGATCTGCTGACCAACGCCTCGCTCGCCCCGCTGGACGGGTCGACGGTCGGCGTGGGCCAGTCCATCGCGCTGCGATTCGACGAGGCCCCGGGTGACCGTCAGGCGGTCGAGGACGCGATCTCGATCCAGACGGAGCCGAAGGTGGAGGGCGCGTTCTACTGGATCACCTCCAACGAGGTGCGCTGGCGCCCGGAGGAGTACTGGCAGGCCGGCACCGAGGTCACGGTGGACGCAGACCTGGTGGGCAAGGACCTCGGCGGCATGTACGGCGAGGTCGACCGCGAGGCGTCCTTCACCATCGGTGACGACGTGCGCGCCGTGGCCGACAACGACACGAAGATGGTCACGGTGACCCGCAACGGCGAGGTCGTCAAGACGATGCCGACGTCGATGGGCATGCCCGGTCACGAGACCCCTGAGGGGATCTACCAGATCGGTGACCAGTTCGAGTCGTTGACGATGGACTCGCAGACCTTCGGTCTGGCGCTGGACGCCGGCGGTTACGTCACCGACGTGCAGTACGCCACGCAGATGTCCTACTCGGGCATCTACTTCCACGCGGCCCCCTGGTCGGTCTACGCCCAGGGCAACACGAACACCTCCCACGGCTGCCTGAACCTCTCGGTCGAGGATGCGCAGTGGGTGTACGAGAACCTCAAGCGCGGCGACATCACCGAGGTGCGGGGCACCGGCGGCGGCACGCTCGAGGGGTACGACGGCCTGGGTGACTGGAACATCCCCTGGTCGACCTGGTCCGCCGGCAACGCCGACGAGTAGGACGCAGGAGGTAGGACGCACCGCGGTGCGTCCTACAGGGGCGGCTGCCCGGTGGGGAAGCGGTAGAACTGGTGGCTGCGGAACATCAGGGGGGACGGTGCGGCGACGTCGGCGCAGGCGGGGGCCTCGCCCTGGCCGTCCGCACCGCGGATCACGTCGGTGACCTCCGCGGCGATCAGCGTCGCCTCGCCCAGCCGGATGGTGTCGACGGTGCGCGCGCGCATCACCGCCAGTGCGTCCTTCAGCATCGGTTCGCCGTGCGGGGCGGTGGACCAGCGCTGGTCCACGGTGAAGCGGCGGCCGTCGTAGCGGGAGAACTCGTAGGCGAGGTCGGCCTGCTCCTCGCTGAGGAAGTGGATCAGGTAGGAGTCGGCGGTGAGGATCGCCCCGGCGCTGCCGTCGCGCTTGGCCAGGGAGAACGCCACGGCCAGCGGGTCGACGGACAGGGAGGCGAGGCTGGAGACGGTCAGGCCCACGTCCTGCCCGTCGACGTGCGCGGTGACCAGCGCGACACCGGTGGGGTGGCGTCGGAACGCCGTGCGGAAACGGGCGGCGACGGAGTCGGGCTCAGGTGAGGACATGGTGACCAACCTACCGGTCTGGGACGGGGCGGGGACGGAGTGGGGACGGGGCTGGAAGCGCGTCAGGCCATGAACTTCTTCATGTCCGCCAGCACCCGGTCGGCGGCGACGACGGAGGCGTTGATGAACCACGGGTCCACGTCGACCTCGAAGGCGTGCCCGTCCTGCACCGCGGGCAGGCGCCGCCAGGAGTCGCTGTCGAGGATGTCGGTGGTGCCGCCGGGGAAGCTGTAGAACAGCCAGTCGGCGTCGAGGTCGCCGGCGTTCTCCTGGGCCAGCGGCCGGCTGGCGTTGTCGTCGAAGCGCTGGTTCTCCGGGCGGGTCAGTCCGGCGTCCTCGGCGACGATGCTGGCCAGCGCGAGGGTGCCGAAGTACATGTACTGGTCGCCCTTGGCGCGGGTCAGCGAGATCGTGTCGCTGGTGCCGCGCTGCTCGCCCCACTCCTGCGCCCGCGCCTCGTAGTCGCGCAGCAGTTCGTCGGCCTTGTCGCGGTAGCCGAGGGCGTCGCCGACGATGCCGAGGTCGGTCTTGAACCACTCGGAGCCGCCGTTGGTCTGCACCACGGTGCCGATGGAGGCGAGCTGGTCGTTGAGCTCCTGCGGGTTGCGCTTGTTCGACAGGATGAGGTCGGGCTTCAGTGTGGCGACCATCTCGAGGTCGGGGTCCATGCGCTCACCGACGATCTCGATGGAGTCCAGGTCGAAGTCGTCGTCGAAGACGTCGCGGATGTACTGGGGGATTCCGCGGCTGTCCGTGGCGTCCGACACCGCGACGGCGAGGCCGACGGGCAGCACGCCCATGGCCAGGCAGTGGTCCAGGTGTCCGGTCGACAGGGCGACCACGCGCGAGGGGTGCTCGCCGGACGTTCCCTGCGCCGCGCCGGACGCTGCGGCGTCGCCTCCGTCCCCGCCGGAACCGCCGTCGGACGAGGCGCAGGCGGCGGCGAAGGACGCCATGGCAAGGGTCACGGCGCCGCCGAGGAAGGCACGGCGGGGGAGGGTGCGGGAGGACGTCAGAATCTGGGGCATGAGCAGTAGGCTACGCTCGCCTAAGTACCTGTAGGAACGGTATTAGCTGGTGTTTTCACTGAGAAGTACCGTGTACCGCGCGCACTACAGGGCACTACCCGTCGAACAGTGCGGTTCCCCAGTCGGCGCCGTCGTCGCCCAACCCCGGCGGGCAGGCGAAGATCGCCTTGGACTCGTAACGCACGTACTCGTTCATCTTGTCCTTGTGCGCCAGCGCCATCTGCACCGGCGTGAAGTCCACCGACGGACGTGCCACGTAGGCGATGAAGAACAGGCCGCTGGACAGGTGGCCGAAGGAGTCCGAGCCCTCGATGAAGTTGTAGGCCCGGCGCAGCATGCGCGCCCCGTCGTTGTTGTCGGGGTGGGCGAGGAACACGTGCGAGTCGTGGGGGATCGCCGGGCCACCGGTGCCCAGGTACAGGTCGAAGGGTACGTCGTCGAACTCGTCGGTGGTGCCCAGCGGTGCCCCGGAGCCCTTGTAGCGGGCGAAGGTGTGCTGCTGGTCGTCGAGGATCTGCCGGTCCCAGACCTCCAGCAGCATGCGGATACGCCGCACGCACATGTACGACCCGCCGTCCATCCAGGAGCCCTTGCCGGGCTCCGCCGGGCACCACACGTGGGTGTCCAGGTCGTCGGTCTCGTCGGCCAGGATGTTGCGGGTGCCGTCCTTGAACCCGAAGAGGTTGCGCGGTGTGGTCTCGTCCACGGTGGTCTTCGACGCCCGCCCGTAGCCGAGCTGCGACCAGCGGACCTCCACCACGCCGGAGCCGGCTCGGGTGAGGTTGCGTACGGCGTGCACGGCGACCTGCGGATCGTCGGCGCAGGCCTGGATCACGATGTCGCCGTCGCACAGTTCCTCGACGAGCTGGTCGCCGGGGAACTTCGGCAGGGCGGTGAGTTCGTCCGGCCGCCGGTCGGACAGGCCGAAGCGGTCGTCGAACAGCGAGGGGCCGAAGCCGATCGTCACGGTGAGGTTCGCCGCGGTCAGGCCGAGCGCCTCGCCGGTGTCGGACGGCACGGTCACGCCGGAGGGGTCGTCGGAGGGGGTGTCCGCCGAGGTGTCGCTCAGCGCCCCGCCCTCGGTGGTCTCCAGGCCTTCTGCCATACGCTCGGCCATCGCCGTCCACTCGCTCAGGAGGTCGCGCAGGTCCTCGCGGTCGGTGGTGACCACGTCGAAGGCGACGATGTGCAGGTGCTCCTGCTGCGCGGTGGTGATCCCGGCCTGGTGGACGTCGCGGAAGGGCACGGTGTGCTCACCGCCGCTGCCGCCGGCACTGCCGGCACTGCCGTCGGTCGAGCAGGAGCTCAACGCCAGGCCTCCCGCGCCGGCGGCACCCACGCCGGCCGCGCCGAGACCGAGGCCGGTCAGGAACGTCCGGCGGGAGAACGGGTGTGACGACCGGGATCCACTCACTGCGAGATGACCTCGGCGACCTTGGAGACCTGCTCGGTCAGCCGGTCGATGCCGGCGGAGAGCTCCTTGCGGTCCTTCTCGTTGACGGTGTCGTAGGAGACGAACCCGTCGCCCTCGCGGAAGGCGTCGAGCTGGGCCTGGACCTTGTCGACGTTGTCGTTGATCTCGGCGAGAAGGTCGGCGTCGCGGTCGTCGATGGCGTTCTCCAACGAGGCGATGGCGGCCTTCGAGCCGTCCAGGTTGGCCTGGAAGTCCCACAGGTCGGTGTGCGAGAAGATGTCCTCCTCGCCGGTGATCTTCGAGGTGGAGATCTCGTCCAGCAGGCCCTGGGCGCCGGTGGCGATCTGCACGGGCTGCACGGAGAAGTCGGACGCGGCGACGCCGTCGACGAGCTCGGCGATGTCGTCGACCAGCTGCTGGGCGTCCTGCTTGGTCTTGTCGGTGATCTTGCCGTCCTCCCAGAGCTGCTTCTCGATGGCGTGGAAACCGGTCCACTCCTGGCCGTCCTCCAGGTCCGCCTCGCGCAGGTCGATGCGCGGGTCGAGGTCGTCGGGGAAGGACTCGGCGATCGGCTCGATGCGCTCGTAGTAGGTGCGCGTCGGGGCGAAGAGCTCCTTGGCGGTGTCGACGTCGTCGTCCTCGATGGCCTGGGCGAAGGTGTCCACCGACTCCTGCAGTGCGGTGGTCTGCGAGCGGACGTAGCGCAGGTAGCCGTCCACCGCGGCGGTGAGCTGGTCGTCGCCCTCGGCCTGGGACACCGCGTCGCCGGTGACCTCGAAGTCGTGGGAGACGCCCTCGCCGACCATGCCGGGCTTGCAGGTCACCTGGTAGGTGCCGGCCTCGGGGATCTCGACGTGCAGGGTACGCGCGGCGCCGGGGCCGATGTTCTCCACCTCGCCGAGCACCCGGCCGCCGTCGGTGTAGACGTAGAACTCGGTGATCTTCGACCCGTCGTTGGCGATGTCGAAGGCGTTGTTGCCGGTGGTGCCCTCGTAGGAGTCGACGTCGCAGGAGTCGTCGGTGGCGGTGACGGTGTACGCCGTGGCGGAGTCGTCCTTGTCCGCGCAGGCCACCATCGACAGGGGCAGCGCCAGGACGACGGGGACGGCGAGGGAGGCACGGGTGATCCGGGAGATCTTCATGAGACGGTGGCTTTCTGTGCGGAGGAGTCGGAGTCCGTCCGGGAGCGGGCGGGCCAGAAGAACGCGGGAAGTGCGATGAGCAGGAAGAGCAGCCAGCCGGTGAACGCCAGCACCGTGGGTTGGGGCACGATGTTGAACATGCCCTCCAGCAGCGAGGCGTACCAGGTGCCCGGGGTGAGCACACCGGAGATGTCGAAGGCGTGGTTCGACAGGCCCGGCAGGACGTTGGCCTCCTGCAGGTCGGTGATGCCGTAGCGCAGGATGCCGGCGGCCACGACGATCAGCAGTGCGCCGGTGACCTGGAAGAACACGCCGAGGTTGATGCGCAGGACGCCGAAGTACATCAGCACCCCCAGGACCACGGACACCCCGACGCCGGTCATCAGGCCGGCGAAGGGGACGCCGAAGGCGCGGGTGAAGGACTCGAAGACCAGCAACGCGGTCTCCAGGCCCTCGCGCGCGACGGCGACGAAGGCCACCGTGGCCACCGCCAGTGGCCCGACGGCGACCGCCCTGCCCATGCGGCCCTCGAGTTCGGCGGCGATGTCCCTGCTGGCGCCCTTCATCCAGACCACCAGTGCCACGGTGATCAGCGAGGCGATGCCGCCGATGAGTTCCTGGCCGACGGTGGTCAACGTCTTGGAGCCGAAGTTGATGACGAGGAAGATGCCGACGGTGAAGGCGAGGGCGGCGATGATGCCGGCCCACAACCAGGGGAACGAGCGGCGTTGCCCGGTCTTGTTCAGGTAGGCGGCGAGGATGATCACCACCATGGTGGCTTCCAGGCCTTCGCGCAGCCCGATCAGTGCGTTCGTGTAGAACATTGACGCGGATTTCTTGGGGGTCCGGTGGAGAGCTGTGAGCGGCTATGAGCGGGGCTGTCACCGCATTAACTTGGGTGAGGCTCACCATGCTCGCCGGACCCGATTCTGATGATAGGCCTGGTGCGGAAGGCTTGGGAAGTAATTTCTGCGCGTAGGGGCTATCTGGGGGTGGAGGCCTGTGACCGGTAGGTTCAGGCCTTGTCGCGCGGACGGTACAGCGTGGGGGAGAGACTGAAGGCGATGATCGTCGCGGTGACCGCGCCGGCGGCCATGATGCCGGCGAGCACCACGATCTGGAAGCGTCCTGCGTCCACGGGGCTCACGCCGCCGAAGATCGCGCCGACGAACGCGCCGGGCAGGGTGACCAGTCCGGTGGTCTTCGTCTGGTCGGTGGCGGGGATCAGGGCCTCCCGGATGGAGAAGCGGGCGATCTCCACGGTGGCCTGACGCGGGGTGGCGCCGAGGGCGAGCCAGGCCTCGACCTCGTCCCAGCGTTCCTCGGTGGCCTGGGCCAGACGCCGTCCGGCCAGCGTGGCGGTGGACATGGCCCCGCCGATGATGATCCCGCCGATGGCCAGGGCGTAGCGGGCGGAGAGTTCGATCGCGCCGGTGAGGAACACCACGGTGAGCACCACGCCCACCCCGGCGGCCATCGCCCCGGTGACCACGAGGAAACGGTACGGCGTCCAGCCGATGCGGTGGGTGCTGGTCGTGGCGGCGACGAAGAACATGACGACCAGGGCCAACCCCACCCACCGGGGGTCGGTGATGACCCCGGAGAGCACCACGCTGATCAGGGCCAGCTGGACCGTGCCGCGGCCCACGGCCACGGCGGTGCTCCAGCGGTGGCCCACCCCGGCCAGGGAGAGCACCGCCACGGCGACGGCCACCAGCACGGCCACGCCGAGCAGGCTGTGCCAGATCTCCGGGGTGAAGGTCATCGGGCCACTCAGAAGTAGTTCGCCAGGCGGCCGTACTCGGTCTCCAGCACGCGGACGTCGGTGCCGAAGATGTCGCTGAGCGTCTCGTCCTGGATGACCTCGTCGGGCGTGCCGAAGACGTTGACCTCGCCATTGGTCATCGCGCAGATGTGGTCGGCGTAGCGGGCGGCGAAGTTGATGTCGTGCAGCACGATGATCACCGTGCGGCCCAGTTCGTCGCAGGCCCGGCGCAGCTGCTTCATCATCTGCACGGAGTGCTTCATGTCCAGGTTGTTCAGCGGCTCGTCGAGCAGCACGTACTCGGTGTTCTGCGCGAGCACCATCGCCACGTAGGCACGCTGACGCTGACCGCCGGAGAGCTGGTCGAGGTAGCGGTTCTCGAACTCGCGGAGGTTGAGGAAGTCGATGGCCTCGGAGATGTACTTCTCGTCCTCCACGTTCAACCGCCCGTGGGAGTAGGGGTAGCGGCCGAAGCCGACCAGCTGGCGCACGGTGAGCCGGGTGACGAAGTGGTTCTCCTGGCGCAGGATCGACAGGCGCTTGGCGACCTCGCCGGACGCGGCGGAGGCGATGTCCATGCCGCCGACGGTGATGGTGCCGGTGTCCGGCTTCTGCAGGCGTCCGACCATGGTGAGCAGGGTGGACTTGCCGGCACCGTTGGGGCCGACCAGGGCGGTGACCCCGCCGGCCGGGATCTCGAGTGACACCGGGCCGATCGTGGTCTCGGTGCTGTAGGACTTGGAGACGTTGTCGATGGTGATCACAGGCGACCCTTTCGCATGATGAAGAACAGGAAGACGGTTCCGCCGACGAGCTCGATGATGATGGTCACGGCACCCTCGGCGTAGAAGAAGTTGCGCATGATGAAGTACGAGCCGATCAGCACGAGGTAGCCGACCAGGACGGCCACCGGGAGGATGAGGCGGTGGTCGTAGGTGTCGGTGAGCTGGTAGGCCAGCGTGGCCACGAGGAACCCGAGGAAGGTCATCGGGCCGACCATCGAGGTGGTCATCGCCATGAGGATCGCCACCAGCAGCAGCAGGATCATCAGCTCGCGCTTGTGGTTCAGGCCCAGGTTGCTGGCGGTGTCCTTGCCGAGGGCGATGACGTTCATCCGGCGGGAGCGCAGGAGCAGGATGAGGCAGGTCACCGCGACGACGGGGATGACGATCGGGAAGTTGTCGGTGTTGGCGTTGCTGATGTTGCCGAAGGTCCGGGCGGTGAGCACGTCGAACTCGTTGGGCTCCAGCAGGCGCTGCATGAAGGTCGACAGCGACCGCAGGCCACCGCCGATGACCACGCCGACCAGCAGCATCACGTGGATGTTGCCGAGCTTGCCGGACAGCAGCCAGCTGAACAGTGCCACGGCGAAGACGATCATCAGCAGCGACTGCAGGACGAACTGCCGGGTGCCGGTGAACGCGGCCAGACCCGCGGTGCCCAGGAAGAAGATCACGCCGGTCTGCACGGCGATGTACAGGGACTCGAAGCCCATGATCGACGGGGTGATGATCCGGTTGTTCGTCGCCGTGTGGAAGGCGACCGTGGCGAAGGCCTGGCAGACGGCGACGATGATCATCGTGATGATCGCGTCCGCGCGCATCCCGGCGATCTTCCAGTACCCCTGGGTGCCGAAGTCCATCGGGTTGCCGTAGCTCATGTGCGCGACGGTGAACCCGACGGCGGCCGCGGCCAGCACGCTGACCAGGATGATGTACCTGGTGCGCTGGCCAGGGTGCGAGAAGGGCCCGGAATGGCGTGCCGCCGAACGGACGTCGGACGCCTCGGCGGCGTCCGTGCCGGCCGCGGCACCGGTGTCGGCGCCGGCTGCGGCGCTGCCGGCGTCCGGCGCGGTTTTCTTCAGGACTGACTTCTTATCGCGCATAACGGCGGCTCCTCACCAGCAGGAAGACGAACACGACGGCGCCGAGGATGCCGAGGATCAGGGACACGGGCACCTCGAAGGGCATGATGACGGTGCGGGCGATGATGTCGCAGATGATCAGGATCCACATGCCGAGCATCGCCACCCAGGGCAGGTTCGAGCGCAGGTTGTCGCCACGGAACATCGAGACGATGTTGGGGACGATCAGGCCCAGGAAGGGCAGGTTGCCGACGACCACGGTGACCACCCCGGAGACCACGGCGATCATGAGGATGCCGAGGAACAGGACGCGCCGGTAGTTCAGGCCGACGTTGGTCGCGATGTCCTTGCCCAGGCCGGCCACGGTGAACCGGTCGGCGGCGATGAAGATGAGGACCAGGACCACCAGCACGATGAACAGGAGCTCGTAGCGTCCCCTGACCACGCCGGTGAAGCTGCCCGCGAACCAGATGCCCAGCTGCTGCAGCATGTCCGTCTTCAGTGCGACGTAGCTGGACACCGAGCCGACGACCGCGCCGAGCATGATGCCCACGATCGGCACGATCAGCGAGGACTTCAGCGTGACGCGCTGCAGGAACAGGAAGAACACGATCGTGCCGACCAGGGCGAAGATGATGGCACCGACCATGCGGGTGAGCAGGCTGGCACCGGGGATCATCACCATGGTGAGGATCAGGCCCAGGCCCGCCCACTCGGTGGTTCCCGTGGTGGTCGGTTCCACGAACTTGTTCTGGGTCAGCAGCTGCATGACCAGACCGCACATGGCCATCGCGGCACCGGCCAGTGCCAGCGCGATGGTGCGTGGCACGCGGGTGATGCCGAACATGTTCCACCCGTCCTCGGCGCCGCGGATGTCGTAGACCCCGATGAACAGGGAGCCGGCGATCAGCGCGAGGGTGAAGGCGATCCCGATGAGGATCGGCCAGGTGGTCCTCCACCAGGAGGCCTGCGGTGGCGGTGCCAGGGGAGGTGAGGCCTCCTCGGAGGCCGAGGACTGTGCGACGGTCATGGAGATCCTGTCTGTGGAGTGTCGCGGTACTGGTCACACCTGTGCGCCCGAGACGGGACGTCCCACGCAGTCACCTGCGGTGAGGATGTCCCGTTCCCGGGCGCGTGCTCGACCCGGAAGGGGCCGTGCGGTTCTAGCTTGGGGGACTACTCCGAGTCGTGAGCCTCGAAGGCGTCGGCGATGGAGTTGAGGACCTCGGTGTAGGCCTCGATGTCCTCGGTGGTGTAGAAGTCCTGCGGGAAGTAGACGATGTTGTCCTCTTCCACGGCGGTGACGTTCTGCAGCGCCTCGGAGTCGGCGATCAGCTCGGCGGCGGACTCGTAGTCGGCCTCGTCGCGGGCGGAGGTGCCGCCGTCGCGGTCCAGGACCAGGATCCAGTCCGGGTTGGACTGGGCGATGGCCTCGACGGAGATGTCGTCACCCTGGTGGTTGGACGAACCGTCGTGGTCGTAGGACGGGGTCAGGTCCAGCATGTCGAAGACCGGGCCGACGGAGCGGCCGGTGGACGGTGCGGAGTAGTTGATGTCGCCACCGGAGGTCAGCAGACCCATGACGGTCTCATCCGGGTTGTACGCGGCCTTGGCGCGGTCCTTGGCCTCGTCGAAGTCCTCGACCAGAGCCTCGGCCTCGTCCTCCTTCTCGAAGACCTCACCGATCAGGTTGGTGATCTCCTTGAGGGTGTCCTCCAGGGGCTGGTTGTCCTCGCCCTCGGCGTCCTGGCCGAAGCTCAGGTCGATGATCGGGGTGTCCGGCAGCAGCTCGGCCATCTCGTCGTACTGGCTGGAGTAACGGTAGCCGGTGATGATGAGGTCCGGCTCCGCGGCGACGAGCTCCTCGAGGTTCGGCTCGCGGTGTGAACCGGTGTCGTGGATATCTTCGTCGTCGTGGTACTTCTCGATGGTGTCCGGGATCAGGGTGACCGGTGCGGAGACCAGGTCGATGTCCCAGTCGGCGAGGACCTGGAAGATGCGGTTGTCGAAGGCCGCGACGCGCTCGGGGTCGGCGGGGATCTCGACCTCACCGCGCGCGTCGGTGACGGTGCGGGTGTCGGAGTCGCCGTTGTCGGACGAGCTGGAGTCGTCGTCGGACGAGCAGGCGGCGAGTGCTCCCATGGAGAGCACGGCGGTCATGGACACGGCCAGCGCTCGGCTGGACCTGCGTCGGAGGATGGTGCGCATTCGGCGGATTCCCTTTCTTTGTCGGCCCCGTGCCCCGGGGTCAACGTCAGAAGGACCCGGGGGCGAGGCTCGAACTCACTGAGCGAAACTCGTTCAGCGGCAGCGTATCCGAGGTGAACGTGATGCAGCAAAGTGCACCCTAAGCAGAAGATAGGTTCGGGTGGGTTACCCGGGCGGGTGTGTCCGCCCGTGCGTGGGGTGTGGAAAGTACTTATGCCGAGGTCAGCATAGGGTGTCGCCGAAGAAAGGGGGGTGGGTCCGCGCGGAGCTATCGGGGGTGAAAATGAGGGGGAGCTCCGACGGGTCGAAAAGGTGCCTTTGTAGTGCAGGTATGAACTGACGCTATGGGCACTACAGGCGCTACAGGGGTACCCCGGCGCCCGTCGGGGGCGGCGTCGCTACGGGCGCGACAGGCCCCAGGAGTCGGCGAGGATCTCCATGGCCCTCAGCGATCCCTCAGTCGACGGCGACTGGATCGCCACCATCAGTTCGTCGGCCTGCGCGGTGGCGGTGAAGCCCTCGAGGTACTCGCGTACCTGTTCGCCGGTTCCCACCGCGGAATACTTAAGCATCGACAAGATCTGGTCAGCCGCCGGCGAGGACATCAACAGGTCGAGGTCCTCCTCGGAGACCTTGCGTCCGCGCAGGGCCATGGTCTCCACGCGGGCACGGCGGACCTTCTCGCTCTGTGCCAGGGCCTCGGCCTCGGTGTCGGCGGTGGTCACGTTCACCGCGGCGATCACGTAGGGCTCCGGGTGCTCCTTCGACGGCTGGTAGGTCTGCCGGTAGACCGAGACGGCCTCCTTCAACGCGTCCGGGGCGAAGTGGGAGGCGAAGGAGTAGGGGATACCCAGCTGCGCGGCGAGCTTCGCGCCGAACAGGGAGGAGCCCAGGACGTACACCGGCACGTGGGTGTCGGTGCCCGGGATGGCCGTCACGCCCGGCACGCGCGAGCGTCCGGCGAGGTAGCCCTGCAGCTCGCGGACGTCCTCCGGGAAGGACTCGGCGGAGCGCGGGTCGCGACGCAGCGCCATCACCGTGCGCTGGTCGGTGCCGGGGGCGCGTCCCACTCCCAGGTCGATGCGGCCCGGGTAGAGCTCGGCGAGGGTGCCGTACTGTTCGGCGATGACAAGGGGGGAGTGGTTCGGCAGCATCACACCACCGGAACCCAGCCGGATGCTGTCGGTCTTCGCGGCGATGTGGGAGATGAGCACGGCCGGAGCGCTGGAGGCGATCGACGACATGTTGTGGTGCTCGGAGTACCAGATCCGGGAGTAGCCCAGACGTTCGGCGAGCTGTGCCTGCTCCACGGAACGCAGGAAGGCCTCCCGGGAGGTCTCGCCCTTGAAGACGGTCGCGAAGTCGATGAGGGAGAGGGGGACGTGCTTTTCGGTGTTGACGTCATGGTCGTTGGTTGTCATGTCCACGACCGTACGCCCCGGTTACCGGCCCCGGCGCAACCTGATTCCGATGACCACGGACAGGATCCCGAACAGCAGGCCGTACACGCCGAGCAGCCAGGCCAGGGCGACCAGACCGCCGGTGGGCTCGGCCAGGGCCAGGCCGCCGAGCAGCACACCGAAGATGATGTTGAGCAGGCCGGTGGCCAGGCTCCATCCTCCGGCGCGGGACGCGGTGCGGGCGATGCCGGTGATGACCAGGCCCAGCGCCATGATCCACAGCACGGCCAGGGCACCGATCACGGCGAAGGCAACGGGGAAGAGCAGGATGGCGACACCGGCCACGGCGGTGACCACGCCGGAGAACATGGTGAAGCCCCACGCGGCGGCGTGGGAGCGCTGCTGGAAGGCCAGCCCCATCGTGCTGACGCCGTCGACCACGAGCCACAGGCCGATGACGAGACCCACCACGGTGGCGGTGCCGATGGGGAAGACGAGCAGCGCCAGACCGATGACGATGCTCAACCCGCCTCTCCACAGCAGCATCCGTCCGCCGGTGTCGCGGAGGTGCCGGCCGAGGTGAGGGCCGGGTACAGCGTAAGAACACTCGGAGGTGTCCCCAGGACGGGTAATCATGGCGACCGATCGTAGACCCGTCCGTGGAGACCGCACAACTCCTATGACGGACGCTGTGACGGCCCTGTCAGCGTGTCCGTCGGTACGTCAGGCGTTTTCCTTGTTCGACCTGCGCAGACGGACGGAGAAGATGATCGAGGAGATACCCATGACGAGGGCGAAGACACCGGCCACGATCGCCAGGGTCCAGACGTTGTCTGCGGGGTTGGTCAGGGACAGCACCAGCAGGACGAGACCGAAGATGATGTTCAGGATGCCGGCGGTGATGGTCCAGCCGCTGCGCAGCGCCTTGGGGATGTTCAGCTGGGAGATGCCGCTGAACACCAGGCCGATGGCCATGAAGATCAGGATGAACATCGCGCTGACGAGGGCGAAGATGCCCGGGATGAACAGGATCGCCACGCCGGCGATCGCGGTGATGATCCCGGCGGTCAACGTCCAGCCCCAGGGGGCGTCGGCCTTCTTCAGGTCGAAGGCCTCACCGGCGGCGACGAGGCCGTCGACGATCATCCAGGCACCGACGAAGATGCTGAGCACGATCGCCGAGCCGAAGGGGAAGAAGATCAGCAGCAGGCCGATGATGACGCCGAAGATGCCGCGCCACAGCAGGTACTGGGCGCTGCGCTTGCGGATCTCGGTGAAGATGGGGCCGAAGGTCGGGGTAGTGGTCACGGCACTGTCGCTTTCCGTCGTGTTCGCGCAGTGAACGCGCAAGGTTGGTTACCGTGTCAATAGTAGCCAGGGGTGAACCTGTGCGCCGCTCACCTGTTGGCGTTCCACGCCGCCCATAAGCGCGCGTAGGGGCCGCCGGCGGCCACGAGGTCGTCGTGGGTGCCGTCCTCCTGCACCACACCGTGCTCCATGACCACCACCCGGTCGCACACGGCGGCCTGGGACAGCCGGTGGGCGATGACCACGCCGGTGCGTCCCTGCAGGGCCACGTCCGCCGCCCGGTCGAGCACCGCGGCCTGCGAGGAACCGGCCTCGGCGGTCGCCTCGTCGAGGATCACCAGGTCCGGGTCGGCGATGAGCAGGCGGGTCAGGGCGAGGTGCTGCTCCTGCGCCGCGCTGAGCGGGTGGCCCTGTGCGCCGAGAGGGGAGTCCAGACCGTCGGGGAGCTCCTCGAGGAGCCCGCCGGCACCGGTGCGGTGCAGGGCGTCGACGAGTGCGGCGTCGTCGCGGCCCGGTGCGGCGAGGGTGAGGTTGTCGCGCAGCGTGCCGGAGAACACGTGGGTCTCCTGGCTGACCAGCATGGTGTTCACCGGGGCGTCGACGCTGCCGGTGGTGGGACGGTGGATGCCGGCGATCAGGGCGGCCAGGGTGGTCTTGCCCGCCCCGGAGGTGCCCACCACCGCCACGCGTTGGCCGGCGGGGATGGTCAACGTCAGGTCGTGGAGGACCGGCGCGCCGTCCTGGTAGGCGAAGCTGACGGCGTCGAGGTGCACGCCGGACGCCGCGGACGCCGCAGCCGCCGCGGCTGCATCGTCCGGGACGTCCTGCGCCTCGGCACCGTCGGCACCGTCGGCGTCTTCCGCGAGGTCGGTGACGCCGATGACGCGCGCCAGGGACGCGGCGGCGGCCTGCAGCGTGTCGATCTCCATCATCAGTCCGCGCAGCGGGCCCTGCAGCCGCAGGAAGTACAGCACCGCGGTGGTCGCGGCACCGACGGTGACGGCGTTGGCGTCCACCAGCCCGTAGCCGGTGAACAGCACCACGCACACCGCGACGGCGAAGGACAGGTCGATGCGCCAGGTGAACATGGTCTGCACGGTGCGGGCGCGCAGCGCCCAGGTGGCCACCGCCCACGACGCCGTGGCCGTACGCACCCCGTGCCAGCCGGACAGGCGGTAGGCCAGCACCGTGTCCAGGCCCTTGAGCGCCGACAGCAGGTGGTGGGCTCGGGTGCCGAAGGCGGCGCGTTCGGCGGCGTACAGCGGCGGGGCCAGACGGATGTACCAGCGCAGCGACAGCCAGTACAGCGGCACGGCGACGAGGAACATCACCCCGAAACGCCAGTCCAGCAGGAACAGTCCCACCAGGGTCAGCCCGATGGTGAACACGGTGCGCGACAGCGAGGGCAGCACCTGTGACAGGGCCTCGGACACCTGGGCGACGTCGTCGCTGGCCCGGGAGATCAGGTCGCCGGTGCCGCTGCGTTCCACCCGTTCCTGCGGCAGACGCAGTGCGGTGGTCACCAGGCGTTCGCGCAGGGTGGCCAGCAGCCGCTCCAGGACGCGCGAGGCCAGCCACACCCCCAGCACGCTGAGTGCGGAGGCGGCGACGATGGCGACGGCGATCAGCGCGCCGTAGAGCCAGACGGGACGGTGGTCCCCGCCGTCGGAGATGTCGTCGACGATGGTGCCGAGCAGCGCGGGGGTGACCAGTTCCAGGGCGGCGGCCCCGGCGGAGATGACCGCGGCGAGGAGCAGCAGCCCGCGGCGTCCGGCCAGGGTCTGCCACACCGCGGTGACGCAGCGGCGACCGGTGGCGACCGGAAGACGGGTGGGGTTCGGGTCAGGGTTCGGCTCGCTCACAGTTCCACCACCCGGTCGCAGTGCGCCAACAGGGCGGGGGAGCCGGTGACGACGAGGGTCGTGCGTCCGGCCCGCACGGCACCGAGGCGTTCGGCGACGGTGTTCTCCGTGACGGCGTCGACGGCGGTGGTCGGGTCGTGCAGCACGAGCACCGGCGGGTCGGCGGCCAGGGCGCGTGCCAGGGCGACGCGTTGGCGTTGCCCGCCGGACAGCCGTGTGCCGCCCTCGCCGACGCGTGTGGCCAGCCCGTCGGGCATGGAGTCGATGATGTCGTCGCAGGACGCCGCGTGCAGTGCGCCGGGGATGCGGCCGGTGCTGGTGCCGCCGGTGCCGTGCGGGTCGAGGTTCTCCACGATGGTGCCGTCGAACAGGTCGGCGGCGTGCGGTGCGGTGAGCACGATCGTCCGGTAGTCCTCCACGGGCAGTGACGCCGCATCGGTGGTGGTGCCGTCCTGTTCCAGCAGGACGCCGTGCCCGTCACCGTGCCCGTCACCGTGCCCGTCATCGTGCGGGGCGCGCCCGTCGGCGAGCAGCGCGACGAGGTCGCGTCCTGCCGTGCCGTCGGCACGCACGCCGAGCAGTTCGCCGGGGGCCGCGCGCAGCACGGTCGCCCCGTCGACGAGGACCGCCAGGCCGGACGTGCCGGACGCATCGGACGCGCCGGGCGCTGTAGCGGCCGGGGCGTCCTGCGCGTGCTCGGTGGGGGTGCGCAGCAGCTCCAGCACGCGCTCGGCCGAGGCCACGCCGGTGGCCCAGATCGCCCCGGAGTTCGTCGGCAGCATCGTCAGCGGGCTGACCAGGAACTGGGTCACGCCGACGACCGCGACCAGTTCGCCCACGCTGAGCCGCCCGGTGAGGGCGAACCAGGCGGCGCACACGGTCAGCGCGGCGATGAAGACGCCGGTGACGGTGTTCATGGAGACCAGGAACAGCGCGCGCGACGTCCGGGCGCGCAACGCCCCGCCCAGGGCGGTGCGGCTGACCTCGGTGTAGCGGGCGGACGCCTCGTCCTCGGCGCGCAGCCCCTTGATCACCCGGTAGCCGGTGATGAGGTCCGTGGCGCGTCCCGTCGCGCCGGCGACGAGGGCCTGCTGCTCGCGGCTGCGGCGCTGCAGGGGGCGTCCGGCGGCGGTCATCAGCCACAGCATCAACGGGCCGCCGACGAGCACCGCCAGGCCCAGCGGCCAGGAGATCGTGAGCAGGAACACCGCCGAGGCCAGGATCGCGGCGATCTCGCCGACCGGGTAGATGCCCAACGCCATGGTGCCGGCCAGACGGAAGACGTCGCCGGTGGCCACCGACAGCATCGCCCCGCCGAGGCGGCGGTCCTTCATGCCCGCCGGGTCCAGCAGACGGTCGGTGACCTGCATGCGCAGCCGGTGCTGCACGGTCTGCATGCCGAAGAAGCCCAGGCGTCCGCCGAAGCGGAAGGTCAGCGACATCACGACCACGTCGAGCAGCAGCACCGCCGCCCAGAGCAGCAGCTGTCCCAGGTCACCGGCGGCGATGCCCCGGTCGATCGCCACGCCGGCGATGACCGGCAGCGCGGCCGCGGCGATGTTCGACACGATCAGCAGGCCACCGCCGGGGAGGGTGAACCGCTTGGCGCCGAGGATCACCCGCCAGGTGAAACGGGCGGGGGAGGGGTCGTCGTCGTAGACGACCGGGTCGGCGACGCGGGGACGCTGCGGCGCCTGCAGGAACAACGGCCAGCGGACGCCGAAGGCGTGGCTGCGCAGCGATTCGCCGTCGGAGGCGACCGGACGCTCGGTGGAGCGCTCGGCCGGGGCGGGGCGGGTCATGTGAGGGGGTTACTCCTTGATCCGGGGCGCGGAGTCGTGGGCAGGACCGTAGGTTAGCATGCCGTAAGTGAGCTTCACCTCACCTGCCGTGTCGTCGCTGCAGTCCGCACACCGCAAGACGGTAGTGTCCACGACATGGACCTGGTCGAGACGATAGAGGCGCGGCGCGGGAAGCTCTCACCCGCCGAGGACAAGGTGGCGGAGTTCATCGCGACGAATCCGCACAGCGTGGGGCACCATTCGGCCCTGCGACTCGCCGGCGCGGTGGGCGTCAGCGACGCCACCGTGGTGCGCACCGTGCGCAAACTTGGTTTCGCCGGGCTCGACGACCTGCGCGAACGGCTCGCCGAGGACCTGTCGCGGCGCGGACGCATGGGATCCTCGCTGCGCGACGGGGAGGTCGCCCAGGCCGTCCGACGCCGCGCCGACGGTGCCGACGCGCTGATGCAGCGCGTCGCCGAGGACGACCTCGTCGCCGCCGTCGCACTGATGGCGGACGCCACACGGATCGTCCTGGTCGGCTTCGGGCCTTCCCGGCACATCGCCGAGTACGCCGCGGCGCGGTGCCTGCGGGCCGGACTGCCGGCCGTGGCGATCGGCAGCACCGGGGTCGGTTTCGCCGACGAGCTCGCCACGGTGACCGCCGGCGACCTGGTGCTGATGCTCGCCTACGACGGCACCTCCGCGGAAGGCGACGTACTCTTCCACCGTGCCGGTGAGCTCGGGCTTTCTGTGGTGCAGCTGACCGAGGGGGCGCTGAGCGAGGACCCGCGCGCCACGGTGGCGCTGGGGATAGGACGCGGCGACCCCGAACTCAGCCCCAGCTACGTGCCCACGGTGGCGGTGCTGGAGGTGCTGGTCGTGGCGACGGCGGCGAAACGTCCCGAACAAAGTGAGCATGCCGGGGCGACGGTGGACCGCCTGCGCAGGGCGCTGGACCGGTGACGTGCTCAGTCGTCGGGGACGACGGTGGCGCCGGCGATCTCGACGGGGCCGGCGAGGCCGTCGGGACCGGTGCGGACGACCCCGAACCCGTACAGGCCGGTCGGGGAGCCCCGGGTGAAGCGGATCTCGGCGCCGGGCAGGGGGACCGTCGCGCCGGGTGGGTCGTCGCGGACGGGCAGGTCCAGGACCTCGGCGAGGCGGTGGGCGTCCTCGTGCGGGGCGTCGCTGCGGACCAGCAGGCAGCTGATGTCCGGGCCGGTGGTGCTGGGTTGTTCGGGACTCCCGCCCTGGGCCACGCGGTGATCGGCACGCATCCGGGCGATCGTGGCCCGTGGCGGGTCGTAGCTGATGAAGAAGGGGAACCAGGCGGGGGTGTCGGTGACGAAGACCTCGGTGAATCCGGCGTCCCTGTCCTCGAGGCGGATGTCGGCGACGTGGACGTCGTGACCGTTCTCCCGCAGCGAGGCGGCGGTGGCGTGGGCGTCGGGCACGTGGACGGCGAAGGCGGCCAGGCCCGGGGCTGAGGCGTCGAACACTGCGCGCAGCAGGCTCAGCGAATCACCGAACGGTGTGTCGGCGACGGCGTCCCAGTCCTCGACGACGGCGAGTTCGACGTAGCGTTCATCGTCGATCCCCCAGGCGGCGTTGCGGAACCCCGGCATCGTGAGTGCGGCGTGGGTGGGGAGCCCGACGGCGTCGTAGGCCTGCATCGTGGCGTCGAAGCTGTTGGTGGCGTGGGGACCGTTGGTGGCGTGGATGAGGTGGTCGAAGGAGAAGGACGGTTCGGGGTGGTCGGTCATTCGTCGGGTGCTCGCTTCCCGCGTCGGTGGTGTGGTGGTGGGGACGGTGAGGTGGTGAGGCGCGACTGAGGTAAGCCTGTCTACAGGCTACCGGGGACGGTGAGACGGTGTGGTGGGGACGGCACGGGCCGGGCGGAGGCGAATTCGCGGTTTTTCGTGACTCGCGGCACACGTCCGCTATCCTGTCCTCTGAGGTAGTTATCGTTTCAGAAGAGGCCCAAGTCACATGAGTTCCGTCGCACCTGCCGGGTATGTTTCCCGGTCACGTGGTCACCGCGAGGTCACCGCGCGACTTCTTACCTCATCGTCGACGGCGACGCGGGCGGGGTGCCAGGCCCCGTACGTCCCGTCAGGTGAACGGCACTCAGGCCGCCCGACAGTTGCTGCAGTACCGGGGATGCCGGACGCTAAGATCTTCGTGACGGAAGACGGCGACCGCAGGAAAGAACCGTGTGCGGCAGTTCCACAACTCACCAGCGCTATTGACGAGCGAAAGCAGTAGGAGACTACACAATGTCCAACGACGACCAGGCCCAGCCCATCAAGCTGGACCCACAAGTCGCCCAGGCCCCCGGTGCGCCTTCCGCGCCGTCGGCCCCGGCATCGCCCGCCGCTCCGGCTACTCCCGCTGAACCGGAGACCACTGCTGCGGCTGAGGCGCCGTCCGCCCCGGCAGCACCTGAGGCCCCTGCCGCACCTGCGGCTCCTGCGGCTCCTGCCGCAGAGGAGGCCCCGTCAGCTCCCTCCGAGCCGGCGTCCCCCGGTGCTCCGATGAAGCTCTCTGCACCCGGTGCTCCGGGTGCTCCGGGTGCGCCCAGCGCTCCGGCAGCACCTGCTGCGCCCTCCGCTCCGGCTGCGCCTTCCGCGCCTGCGGCCCCGGCAGCACCTGGCGCCCCGGCTGCTCCCTCGGCCCCTGCTGCCCCCGGTGCTCCGGGTGCGCCGTCGGCTCCTGCTGCGCCAGGCGCCCCGTCGGCTCCTGCGGCTCCCGGTGCCCCTGGCGCACCGTCTGCACCTGCAGCTCCGGGCGCTCCCTCGGCACCCGGTGCCCCTGGCGCCCCGTCGGCTCCTGCGGCTCCCGGCGCTCCGGGCGCTCCCTCTGCACCCAGTGCCCCTGGCGCACCGTCTGCACCTGCTGCTCCCGGTGCTCCGGCGAGCCCCGGTGCTCCCGGTGCTCCGGCAAGCCCGGGTGCTCCTGGTGCCCCGGCAAGCCCCGGTGCCCCCGGTGCTCCGGCGACCCCGGGCGCGGCCGCTGCCAAGCCGAAGGCTGGTGGCACCGCGACCAAGGAGAAGCCGAAGAAGAAGCGCGAGCCGGTCATGATCGGCGAGAAGTCCCTCGGACAGTGGGGCAAGCTTGCCGGCATCGGCCTGGCCGGCGCCGCCGTCTTGGCTGCCGTGGTCATCCTCGGCGCACGCTGGTTCACCGGACTCGACGCCGTCTCCAGTTGGATGGAGCGCTACCCCGGTGAGTACCACCTGCCCGACTTCGTCGACGACGGATTCCCCGCCTGGGCCCGCTGGAGCCACTTCCTGAACTTCTTCTTCATGGCGATGATCATCCAGTCCGGTCTGCGCGTGCGTCAGCAGCAGAAGCCGCCGGCGGTCTGGCAGCCGAAGAAGGGTGGCAAGAAGATCAGCATCCACCTGTGGCTGCACACCTCCCTCGACGTGCTGTGGATGGTCAACGGCCTGGCGTTCATCGTCATGCTGTTCGTCTCCGGCCACTGGGCCAGGATCGTGCCCACCAGCTGGGAGGTCTTCCCCAACGCGCTGTCGTCGATGCTGCAGTACGCCTCGATGCAGTGGCCCGCGGAGAACGGCTGGGTCAACTACAACAGCCTGCAGCAGATCATGTACTTCCTGGTCGTGTTCATCGCCGCCCCGCTGGCGATCATCTCCGGTCTGCGCATGAGCGAATGGTGGCCGAAGAACGCCACCAAGCTCAACAAGATCTACCCCGCCCCGGTGGCACGCAAGATCCACTTCCCGACGATGCTCTTCTTCGTCCTGTTCATCGTCGCCCACGTCTTCCTGGTGTTCGCCACCGGTATGACCAAGAACCTGAACCACATGTTCGCCGGCACCCCGGTGGACGGCTGGGGCGGATTCTTCTGGATGCTCGGTGGCGTGCTGCTCACCATCGGCATCCTGTTCGCCACCCGTCCGCTGGTGCTCGCACCGGTTGCCTCGCGCTTCGGACAGGTCAGCGCACGCTAGTTCGACGGTAGCGCCTACCGGCTCGTCCGGGCGTACGAAAAGCGGGGTCGGTTTCCCGGAATTCAGGGAAATCGACCCCGCTTCGTCATGTGGTGGGGATGTTCAGCTGTCGGCGAGCAACACGTTGGCGATCAACTGGTCGAGACGCCGGACGTCCACCCCGCGACCCAGCTCGATCTTCACCTTGCCCGCACGCGTCCACAACTCCAGTTCCGCGGTGAAGTCCAGGGTGCCGGCGTTCTCCGAGGACCACATGTTGATCGCGGAATACGGCAGCGAGTACATCTCCACCTTCTTGCCCCGGATGCCCTGGGCGTCACGGACGATGAGCCTGCGGTCGGTGAACACCGCGGAATCCCGGAAGGTCTTGTACGCCGCTATCGGCTGTTCCCCCTTGACGAGGATGGGGCCGATGTCCTGCGGGATGGGGACCTCGGCCTGGAACAGCCACGAGGTGATGACATTGAGTTCTGACGGCATGGGAGATTAATAACACGGCGAAAGCTTCCCGCGTTAAACCTTGTGGCGGTGAACCGCAGGGGCGGCTCAGGGCAGCCGGTGGGTCCACTCCTCGGTGGAGAACTTCTCCTCGCACCGTGCCCGGGCGATCTCCAGGTCTGCCTCGGAGATCGACCCCTCGGTGGCGCCGTACTTGTCACGGAAGTGGTTGAAGAAGACCTCCAGGATCTCCGAGCGCGGCATCTGCGTCTGCGACCGCATCGGGTCGACGCGCTTCACCGCGGAGCGTTGGCCCTTGTCCTTCATCTTCTCCTTGCCGATGCGCAGGACCTCCATCATCTTCTCCGCGTCGATGTCGTAGGACATCGTCACGTGGTGGACCATCCAGCCGTTGCTGAAACGCTTCTGCGCCGCCCCGCCGATCTTGCCCTGCTCCGAGGCGATGTCGTTCAACGGCACGTAACGTGCGCGGATGCCGACCTTCTCCAACGCCTCCATCGTCCACTCGTCGAGGAACGGGTAGGACTGGGCGAAGCTCAACCCGTCCACCAGGGCCTGCGGCACCACCAGGGAGTAGGTCACGCAGTTGCCGGGCTCCATGAACATGGCCCCACCACCGGTGACACGACGCGACACGGTGATCCCGTGACGGTCCGCCCCCTCCTGGTTGATCTCGTTGGAGTAGGACTGGAACGAACCGATGACCACCTGCGGGGCATTCCACTCCCACAGCCGCATGAACGGTTTGCGCCGTCCGGCGGCGACCTCGTCGGTGAGCGTCTCGTCCAGTGCGACGTTGACCATCGGGTCCACACTGGGGCCGTGGATCACGTCGAAGTCGAGGTCCTCCCAGCTCACCGCGTGACCGAGGGCGCGCCGCACCGCCACGCCGACACCGTCGGCGGTGATGCCGAACAGGACGTCGTCCTCGCGCAGCGATGCCTGGACCCGCTCCGAGACCTGCGAGGCACTCAGGTCGGCCGGTGCACCCTCGAGCGCTCCGGTCATCCGGTCGAGGGCCTCGTCCGGCTCAAGGAAGAAGTCACCGGCGATGCGCACGCCCGACAACGTGCCGGGGGAGCCGCCCGACACCTCGAGGTCGACGACGATGAGTTTGCCGCCGGGGACCTTGTATTCTCCGTGCATCTGCTGACACCTTTCCACCCTGGGATTTTCCGGGCACCAGCCTACGCGCGGCGCAGCCCGGTCAGCCCCGCAGCGCCAGGGCGAAGGGGAGCACCGCACGCGCCCCGGCACGGCGCAGCTCACGGCCGGCCATGGTCACCGCCCACCGGGAACCGATCTCGGTGTCGACGAGCAACACGACCTGACCGGCGACCGCCTCGGCGGTGGCCGGGTCCAGGCGGAAGGCCTCGTGGAGGTTCTGTACCCGGTATGCGCTGTTGACGTCCGGCGAGCCGGGGGCACGGGTGTACGCCAGCTGGCCGGCATCGGTCATCCGGCCGATCTGCGCCAGTCCCCGCGCCAGGTCCGCGCTGGTCGTCGGCCGGGTCACGCTCGGCATGCCGACGACGACCGTGGGGCGTTCCTCCCAGTCCCACTCCTTGAGCACAGTGATGCACCAGTCGGCGATGTTCTTCGGTACGGGGGAGTCCTCCGCACCCTCGGCGAGGAAGCCGCGCAACACCTGACCTGCACCCAGGTCGGTGAACCTGGCGACGGCACGTCCGGGCGACACCTTCTCCTCGGCGGGGAGCTTCCCCTTCAGCGGCACCCCGATCGTGGCCATGCCCGACGGCCACTGGCCGCGCGGTTCGACCGGCAGACCGAGTCCGGACAGGATCCGCCGGGCCCCGGAGGTGTTGTCCTCGCTGACCACGCTGTCCCACCACTGCCCGGCGCACACGTCGCACCGGCCGCAGTCGTGGGCCTCCGGGTCGTCCAGCGTCTCGGAGAGGAAGCGCATCCGGCACATGGTGCCGGACTCGTACTCCAGCATCGCCTCGGCCTCGCGGCGGCGGGCCTGCGCGACCGCGGCGTAGCGCTCGGCGTCGTACGTCCAGGGCGTTCCTGTGGCGACGAAGCCACCCTGCACCCGGTCGACCGCGCCGTCGACCTGCAGGGTCTTGAGCAGCAGATCCAGCCGGGAACGCTTCACCCCGACCATCGGCTCCAGGGCCGGCACCGACAGGGCCGACCCCGAGCCTGCCGCATCCGACAACGCCGCGAGGACCGCCTGCGCCTCCTGCTCATCCGGCATCGAGGCCGTGGCGAAGTACTCCCAGATGTTCGGGTCCTCGCCACCGGGCAACAACAGTACGTCGGCATTGTCCGTGGCACGGCCGGCACGTCCGACCTGCTGGTAGTACGCCACAGCGGAGCTCGGGGCACCCAGGGGCACCACGAAGCCGAGGTCGGGTTTGTCGAAGCCCATGCCCAGCGCGCTGGTGGCGACCAGGGCCTTGATCTCGTTGTCCTTCAACGACTGCTCCAGGCGGGCGCGGTCCTCGGCGTCTGTCCGGCCCGTGTAGGACGCCACGTCCCAGCCGGCCTCGGCCAAGGCCCGGGTCGTGTCCTCTGCCGCCGACACGGTCAACGCGTAGATGATGCCGGCGCCCTGGAAGTCCCCGAGATGCTGGGCCAACCAGCCGATACGGTGCTCCGCCGTCGCCGTCGGGGCCACACCCAGGCGCAGTGAGTCGCGGGACAACGCCCCGCGCACCACCATCGTGTCGTCGCCGAGCTGGGCAGCGACATCCGTGACCACCCGCGAATTCGCCGTGGCCGTGGTCGCCAGCACCGGGAGGTCGGCGGGCAGCCCGTCCAGCAGCGCGCCGATCCGCCGGTAGTCCGGGCGGAAGTCGTGCCCCCAGTCGGAGATGCAGTGCGCCTCGTCCACCACGATCATCCCCACCCCGGTGCGCGACGGATCGAGCAGCACGTCCAGCACGTTGGTGCGGAATTTCGGGTTGGTCAGGCGCTCGGGGGAGATCAGCAGCACGTCCAGCTCACCGGCGGTGAGGCTGTCGAGCACCGCGTCCCACTCGGTGGCGTTGGCGGAGTTGATCGTGGCCGCGTGCACGCCGGCGCGTTCGGCGGCGGCGACCTGGTCGCGCATCAACGCCAGCAACGGGGAGATGATCAACGTGGGCCCACCGGCACTGCCTGCGCTGTCTGCGCTGCCGAAACCCTCGCGGATGAGGCGGGCGGCGACGAAGTAGACCGCCGACTTTCCCCAGCCGGTGCGCTGCACGACCAGGACGCGTTTGTGGTCGGCGACCAGCGCGGCGATGGCGTCGAACTGCCCGTCGCGGAACGCGGCGTCCGGGCGTCCGGTCAGCTCCCGCAGGATCTCGGTGGCGCGGACGAAGAGACGGTCGTCATAGGGGTTGCTCGGCATGGGCCCCACCCTAGAACACGGCACGGACATGAACGTCAGCAATCAACGCCGGCGTTCGAACGCCGCCGGCGGCTCAGTTCTCCCGCACCACGACCACACCCAGCGTGACCACCGCAAGGAAGCACACGCCGAGCACGGTCGTCACCAGGTAGCCCACCACCCACAGACCGCTGACATCGTCGGTTCCGGAGGCCACCGCCATAGCCGTGGAGAACCCCGTCAGCCCGGCCAACGCCACGGAGAACGGCCCGGTCCACCGCCATCGCGTCCTCCACGATAACCAGACCAACGCACCGAAGGAGGACGCTGCCGCGCCGACGTACATCAGCACCTCCAGGTCCCCCGGGAGCCCCAGCGTGAACCACACCAGCCAGAGCACCACACCGGTGACGGCGCCGGCGAGCGCGGCGAGGACGTTACCCAGCGGGGCGTCCTGCCGTGGTGTGGTCCTGCGCCGTTCGACCAGGTGCACCGCCACCAGCAGCAGTGCGCAGAGCAGGAGCAGCGGGGCACCGGCCGTCAGCATGCCGCGGCCGACGTCGGCGAGTTCGGCGAGCGTGTCCGTGGTGTCCATCCCGCCACCCTAGCGGGTTAACCTCCGGCTTAACGTCGACGCCATCGGCGCGAAACACGTGACGAATAGGTTCGGACGGCATGTCATCGATGAGAAGACGCGCACTCCTGCGCAACCCCGCCCTGCACATCGGAGTCGCCGCGATCACCGGCATGGTCTTCGGCCTGATCGTCGGCGACTGGGCCGCGAACCTGCAGTTCCTCGGTGACATGTTCATCCGGCTGATCCAGATGTCCATCGTCCCGCTGGTCATGGCGTCCGTCATCGTGGCGACCGGGTCGATGAGCGGCAAAGGCACCGGACGCATGGCCGCGCGCACCTTCGGCTGGATGCTCGCCTTCTCCTTCGTCGCCGCCGTCCTGGCGTGGGTGCTCGGCACCCTGATCCGTCCGGGCGACGGCATGGTCTTCACCGGCGAACTCGACCCGTCGCTGGAGGAAGGGGCCGAGCAGGCCAGCAGCTGGCAGGATACCCTTCTCGGCTTCGTCTCCACCAACATCGTCGAGGCGATGGCCACCGCCGACATGCTGCCGATCATCGTGTTCTCCCTGATCTTCGGCATCGCGCTGTACCGCTACATGGCGCAGACCGGCAACCGCACCCTGATCGGCATCTTCGAGGGCATCCAGGCCGTGGTCCTGACGATGATCCAGTACGTGATGTACATCGCCCCCGTCGGCGTGTTCTGCCTGCTGGCGGCGCTGACCGGTGAGCAGGGGGTCGCCGTGATCACCTCGGCGGTGAAGTACCTGGTCGCCACGCTTATCGGCGTGCTGATCCTGATGGCGCTCTTCATGCTGGTGATCTGGGTGCGGACCAGGCTGAACGTGTGGCTGCTGCCCGGCAAGCTCGTGGAGCAGACAGTGGTCGCCGTGACGACCACGAGTTCTGCGGTCACCTTCCCGACGGTGCTGCGCAACACGGTGGAGAAGGTCGGGGTGAGCAAGCGGGTCGCGAACTTCACCCTGTCCATCGGGCTGACGATGGGCTCCTACGGCGCGGTGCTCAACTACATGATCGTGATCCTGTTCCTCGCCCAGGCCGGTGGGGTGGAGCTGAGCTTCGGGCAGATCGTGCTCGGTGTCGCCCTGTCGATCATGCTGAACATGGGCACGATCACCGTGCCGGGCGGCTTCCCGGTGGTCGCGATGTTCCTGGCCGCCTCGCTGGACCTGCCGGTGGAGGCGGTGGGCCTGCTCATCGCGGTGGACTGGTTCACCGGCATCCTGCGCACCTTCCTCAACGTCAACGGCGACACCTTCGTGGCGATGCTCGTCGCCGCCTCCGACGACGAGATCGACCGCGACATCTACTACGGACGCACGCAGGACGCTGCGTCCGGCGTGTCATCTGAGCCGTCCCCCAGGGCAAGATCAGGCGATTCTCCTGCATGAGCGGCGACTCAGATGACATCTGAAGGTGTGAGTGCTCGGCAGGAACTCGTTAGCCACTCACGTCTTCCGGCTGTGAGTGGATACGCGTGAGCACGATCGCCGTGACCAGTGCTAGACAGGCGACACCACCCAACACCCAGAAGCCAGCGTGAGTGCCTGCTGCGGAGGCAAGCGGTGCCGCTCCACCCGAGGAAAGGTGGGAAGCGACCGTCGAAGCGAAAACCGGGGCGACGATCGCCAGACCGACACCCGAACCAGCTTCATTGAACGTGTTCAGTAGCCCGGAACCGACACCGGACTTCTCCGCCGGAATCGGTGCGGATCCGAAGGTGTACAGCGGCACGAACATCGTGGGCAAACCGAGGCCGAACACGGCCAGGGCACAGATCACGATGATGGAGTTTCCTGTGCCGTCGGCGGTGGTCACGATGATGATGGTCAGGGCCAACAACTGCGCGACAACACCACCGAGATAGAGCCTGGCCATACCGATCCTCCCGGCGATCCCGGGGACTGCGAATGCCGAGATGAGCGAACCGCCGCACAGCGGCAGTAGGGCGACTCCGGTACTCAGCGGGGACAAACCGTGCGCCTGCTGTAGGTAGTTGCTCGCCAGATACAGCGCCCCCAGCATCAACGTCGCGGCAAGGACGAGTCCGAAGCCCGCCCAGGCGTAGGTGGGGGTTCTCAGCAGCGAGACCGGAAGCAGCGGGTCGAGGGCCTTGTCCTCGAATCGGAATAGTCCGATCAGTACAACGACGCCGAGTACCAGTAACGCCCAGGGCAGCGGGTTTGTCCAGCCTTCCTCGAAGCGGCTCATCCCGTAGCAGAGCAGGCCGACACCGAGCGTCGCGACGATGGCGGTGGGGAGCTTGAGGCTCTGGCGCAGCTGGCTGGGCATTGCATCGAGCTTGGCAACCGCGGCGATGATGACGACGGCCACGATCGGAAGGTTGATCAGAAACGCCCATTGCCAGGACCAGGCGTGAACGATCACGCCGCCCATGATCACCCCGATGGTCGCGCCGATCACACCCAGGGCGCTCCATGCTGCTAGCGCGATGTTGAGCTGTGCCTGCACCGCGCCGTAGGTGGCTACGATGATCGACAACGCTGACGCGGACAGCAGGGCCGCGCCGACTCCCTGGACGATTCTGCCGGCGACCAACATTTCTCCGGTGCCGGCGAATCCGCATGCGGCGGAGGAAGAGCCGAAGACCAATAGGCCGGCAATGAATGATCGTCGACGTCCGATGGTGTCGGCAAGACGTCCACCGAACAGTAGTAGGGCGCCGTAGGTCAGTACGTAGCCGCTGATGGTCCACTGCAGCGTGATGGCAGAGGCGTTGAGGTCGTCGCCGATGGAGGGGAGCGCCACGTTGACCACGGTCGAGTCGAGCATGACGAGCATCTGGGCGATGCCGGCGATAGCCAGAGCCGTCCAGCTCACGGTCGGGTTGATAGGCGGTGAGTGTGGTGATTGTGTGTGATCTTCGGCTTTGGTCACGAGGTCTCCGGTTCTTCGAGTATTTATATTACCGAGCATGTATATGCCAGATGCTAGACTACATGCGCGGGTATGCATTTCAACCGGTAGAGGAGAAAAGCCATGTCAGAAGCCCTAGCCTCCCGGCGTGGAGTGACCGCCGGCGAGACGGAAAACCATGGGGGATTGGCTGACACGGCCGACGTTGCTGCGACACTCGCAGCATGGCGAGCAGTGTCACATCCGTTCGAGGTCGCCCAGCACGACATTGAGTCGACTCTCGGCGACCGGCATTCTCTGTGTCTGACCGCCTATGAGGTGATGCAGTGCCTATCTGCGCGGCAAGGGGGAACTCCGCTGTCGGTGGTGTGCGAGACGGTGGAGCGTTCCCAGCCGAGAATCTCCCGACTGGTCACCCAGATGGAGGAACGAGGCTTGGTGAAACGTTCGAAATCACCAGATGACAAGCGTGCGTTCCAGATCAGCCTCACCGCCGAGGGGCGGCTTACGTTCGGCGAGGCCTCCGACACTCTTGCGGAGTGCCTGAGACAGATTTCCGAGCGCCGGAACGTTGCAGGGGAGGCATTCAGTGAGCGGCTGGACAAGAGGGGCCGTCGTCGCGATAGCTGAGATCGTGGCTAGGCTCGGCGGCCATGACCGACACAACTGACACAGCCGGGCCGGCGGCACTCGTCGGCGGCGTGGGGTGTGCTCACTGGAGCACGCCGCTGGACGTCGTCGCGATCCGGTTCCACTGCTGCGGGCGGACCTACCCGTGCCTGCACTGTCACGACGAAAACGAGGACCACCCCCTCGTGCCGTGGCCGGCGGCACGGTTCGACGTCGGGGATGCCGTCCTCTGCCGGGCGTGCGGGCACTGGATGACGGTCAACGGGTACCTGGGCTGCGGATCGTCCTGCCCCGCGTGCGCCGCGGCGTTCAACCCCGGCTGCTCCTTGCACGCACACCTGTACTTCGACACCGCGGCACTGTGATATGACACCCGGCAGGGGGTGTGCGCTGGGGTATGAGAAAACGGCGGCTATCGGCGGGTACAGTCTGCGGGTGACGGACCGCTGAGCGGTCCCTGACCGACACGCCCCGGATCATCACCGGGAAACCTGAACTTTTGGAGAGTCATCGTGACCCCTACAACGGTCGCCGCGCCCCTGGACCTGCCGTGCGGCACCACGCTGAAGAACCGCCTCGTCAAGGCATCGACGAGTGAGGGACTGGCCGCCGCATCGTGGGGCCCGTCGAACCAGCACCTCGACCTGTACCGCCGCTGGGCGGACGGGGGAGCCGGCCTGGTGATCACCGGTGCCGTGATGGTTGATGCCGAGCACCGCGCGGATCCGGACAGCGTGGTCGTCACTGACGACCGGCACCTGGACAAGCTGCGTGCCTGGGCCACGGCGGGTACCGCGAATGACACGGAACTGTGGATGCAGATCGACCATCCCGGACGGCAGTCGCCGCGCAGCATCAACAAGTTCCCCGTCGCCCCCAGCGCCGTGCCCATGTCTGGGCGCATCGCCCGCTATTTCGGTGAACCGCGTGAACTCACGGTCTCCGACATCGAGATGCTGGTGTGGCGCTTCGGCTACACCGCCCTGATCGCCCGGGAGACCGGCTTCACCGGCGTGCAGATCCAGGCCGGCCACGGCAATCTGATCAGTGAGTTCCTGTCCCCGGCGTCCAACCTGCGCACCGACGAGTACGGCGGTGACCTTGACGGGCGCATGCGCGTGCTGCTCGACGTCTACCGCGCGGTCCGCGAGCAGGTGGGGGAGAGCTTCCCTGTGTCGGTGAAGATCAACTCCACCGACGGAATCCCCGGCGGCTTCTCCGAGGACGAGTCCCTCGAGGTCGCCAAGAAGCTCTCCGAGATCGGCGTGGACGTCATCGAGATCTCCGGTGGCACCTACGTCGAACCGCTCATGCAGGGCGATGAGTTCGATGCCAGCGGCGCAACCGGGGAGATCTTCTTCGGCGACCACGCCCGTCGTGTCCATGAGGCCATCGACACCCCGGTGATGGTCACGGGCGGATTCCGGTGCGCCGCCGACATCGAGAAGGGTCTCGAGGAGGGCATGGGCGACCTCATCGGCATGGCCCGCCCCATGGTGTTGATCCCGGAACTTGCCAACGAGATCATTGTTCACGGTAGCCGCGAGCGGGTGCGTCTGCCCCGCCTCACGACCCACCTGAATTCGCTCGATGACGTGACCGAGTCGCTGGTCGGCACCGCCTGGTACCAGATGCAGATGGACCGCATCACCGACGGACGTTCCATCGGTGGCGACGGGCTGGCTGCGCTGTGGACCGTGGCGAAGCGCCACGGGGTACGCTCGGTCCTCCCACGCCGGAAGTAAATCAAGGAGGACCACGATGCCGGACGCACCGACGCGACGTGCCTACGACGTGGTCCTGCTGGGTGCCACCGGCTTCGCCGGTGGGCTCACCGCCGACTACCTCGCCGCGAACCTGCCCGAGGGCGGGCGCCTGGGCCTCGCCGGACGCAACCGGGACCGGCTCGAGGCGGTGCGCGGGCGGCTCGCCGGCAGCGGCCGGGAGATCGGCCTGCTACACGCCGACGCCACCGACCCGTCCTCCCTGGCCGACGTCGCGCGGTCGACGAAGGTCGTGGTCAGCACCGTGGGCCCGTACCTCGAGTACGGGGCCGCGCTGGTCGGCGCCTGCGCCGAGGCGGGGACGGACTACGTCGACCTGACCGGCGAACCGGAGTTCGTCGACCGGATGTTCCTGGAGAACGACGCCACCGCGCGTGCCACCGGCGCGCGTCTCGTGCATTCCTGCGGCTTCGACTCCGTACCCCACGACCTGGGGGTGCTCTACACCGTCCGGCAACTGCCGCAGGGGGTCCCGACCGAGGTCCGCGGGGTGGTGCGGACCAATGCGGAGTTCTCCGCCGGCACCCTGCATTCGGCGTTGACCCAGATGTCCCGGCTGCGTCCCATGGCGCAGACGGCGTCCGAACGTCGGCGCGTGGAGTCGCAGCCGGTGGGGCGCCGGTCCCGGCTGCGGACGGGGTGGCCGCGTCGTGACCGGGTCACGGACACCTGGCTGATCCCGTTGCCCACGATCGACGGCCAGGTCGTCGTGCGTTCCGCACTGGCCCGCGAGGAGTACGGGCCGGAGTTCACCTACACCCACAACGCGGGGGCGAAGCGGTTCAGGACCGTTCCCGTGTCGATCCTGGGCTTCGTCCTGGGCGTGGCGGCGATCCAGGTGCCGCGCCTGCGCCGCGCCGTCGCCGGACGCTTCATCGCAGGTGAGGGCCCGTCGCAGGAGCGCCGCGACGGTTCCTGGTTCACCGTCGACGTGGTGGGCACCGCCGGTGGACGCACCGTGCACACCCGGGTGAGTGGTGGGGACCCGGGCTACACCGAAACGGCCACGATGCTGGCGGAGTCCGCCCTGTCGTTGGCCTTCGACGACAACCCGGACGTCGCCGGGCAGCAGACCACCGCCGCGGCGATGGGGGACAACCTCATCGACCGGCTCACGGCGGCCGGGATCAGCTTCGAGACGCTTTCCTAGATACCCGGGCCGCTGTCGGCAGGTAGTCTCGGGCCGATGAGCACACCCAGCATCCGGATCACCCTGACCAGCGTTATCGTCGACGACACCCGCAAGGCCGAGGCCTTCTACACCGACATGCTGGGCTTCGTGAAGAAGCACGACATCCCGCTCGGGGAGGGGCCGGACGACCGCTGGCTCACCGTGGTCTCCCCGAAGGACCCGGAGGGCACCGAGCTGCTCCTGGAGCCTTCCGGCCACCCGGCGGCGGCGCCGTTCAAGGAGGCGCTGTACACCGACGGCATCCCGTACACCCAGTTCAGCGTGGACGACGTGACCGCCGAGTACGACCGACTCGTCGCACTCGGGGTCCGCTTCACTCAGCCGCCCCTGGAGATGGGGGACGTGACCACCGCCGTGCTGGACGACACCTGCGGCAACCTCATCCAGCTGGTGCACCAGGGCTAGGCACCAGGGCTAGGCACCAGCGCTAGGCACCAGCGCTAGGTGCGGGCGGACATGCGGAAGACCCCGCACCGTCCGAGCTCGTGAAACGAGGCGGGGGACGGTGCGGGGTCTTCTCTTCGGGGTGGCTGACGGGACTCGAACCCGCGACACCCAGGATCACAACCTGGTGCTCTACCAGCTGAACTACAGCCACCATGCATGCACAACGGCAACCAGGCCCGGCGTCGTTGCTGCAGCGGGATTCATACTAAACCACCTGTGGCCAGCGCGCCAAACTGAGTGCACACCCCGGCCCCGACATGCCCCGAGGTGGTCTGAGTTTTTCTCGGGGGGTTCCGGGGGCGGTGTACGAAAGCTAGGCTGTCCTGTCATGGGAAAGGTAGAGAGGTCGGCCCCGTCCCCGCTGGATGAACGTGCACGCGGCGTCGTCGAGCGACTCCACCGAAGGAGCACCAGACAGATCCTTCCCAGTCTCCTGCCGGTCCTGCGCGAGACGGTGAAGGCCCGCCTACGTCACGGCACGTGGGACTCCACGCAGACGGACTCCGGCAAGGAGATGCTGGCGGACAAGATGGTCGCGCTGGCGCCGGAGAAGGCCGCCCTGTGCCACCTGTTGTGCCGCAGCTCCGGCGCGGCCACGGTCGTCGAGATCGGAACGTCCTACGGTGTGTCCACGATCTACCTCGCCGCGGCCGTGCGTGAGACCGGCGGAGTGGTCATCGGTACCGAACATGAGCCGGGGAAGGTGGAGGACGCCGAGCGGAACCTGCGGGACGCGGGGCTCGGGAAACACGCCGAGATCCTCGCCGGGGATCTGCGCGAGACCCTCCCGGAACGACTGGCTCTCCTCGCGGCGCAGGGTGGGGCGGTGGACTTCGTGCTGATGGACATCTGGATTCCCATGGCACTGCCCGCGTTGGAGATCGTGGAACCGTACCTGCGACCCGGCGCACTCGTGGTGTGCGACAACGTGGTCACGGGCGCCAGGGAGTACGCGGACTATCTGGAGCGTGTCCGCCGGTCCGGCGGCGGCTTCGTGTCGGTGACCGTTCCCGGACAGGGCGGCACCGAGGTGTCCATGAAGGTGTGACCCTGTCGCAGGGCTCAGACCGGGCGGGCCTCGGTGGCTTCGTCGGCGGAGATCTTCGCCTCCGCGTTGGTGGGGCCGGGGGAGGGGACGAACAGGGCCCGGCGGTAGTAGTCGAGCTCCCGGATGGACTCGCGGATGTCCGCCAGTGCGCGGTGCTGCATGCCCTTGGCCGGCTGGTTGCTGTAGGCCCGCGGGTACCAGCGGCGGGCGAGCTCCTTGATCGAGGAGACGTCGATCATGCGGTAGTGCAGGAAGCCGTCCAGGTCGGGCATGTAGCGGGAGATGAACTTGCGGTCGCTGGCGATCGAGTTGCCGGCCAGCGGTGCGGCACCGGCGATCGGCACGTACTTCTTCAGGTACTCCACGACCTGGGCCTCGGCGTCGGCGACGCTGACGGGGCTCTGCCGGATCTGCTCGGTCAGTCCGGAGTCGCCGTGCATCTTGGTGACGAAGTCGTCCATGCCGGCGAGTTCCTCGTCGGTGGCGTGGATGACGATGTCGATCCCCTCGTCCAGTGCGTTCAGCTCGGCGTCGGTGACGACCACGGCGATCTCGACGAGCACGTGGCGGTCGGGGTCGAGCCCGGTCATCTCGCAGTCGGCCCAGACGATCCGGTCGTTCTTGGCGATCTGGTTCGGTGTCATTGCGGTGTTGTCCATTCCTTCTGGCCTCGAGTTCTTCTAGTCCTGCGCCATGCGTGAGTACGCCGCTCCGAACAGCGGTGCGGTGAGGCGACGGGGCACGTAGGTGGAGATCACGTTCGCGACCTTCGACAGCCCGCCGGGCACCACGCGCAGCTTGTTGGCGGCCAGGGCGTCCAGCGTCTCGGTCGCGCAGTCCGGGTAGGTCGTCCACACGAAGTCGGGGGTCGCCCGGTCGACGATCGTACGCTCGGCGTCCTCCTTGACCTCCTCGCGCACCGGCCCCGGTGCGAGCAGGGTGCAGCGCACGCCGGTCTTCCTCAGTTCGTAGTGCAGCGCCTCGGTGAAGGTGTTGACCATGGCCTTGGTGCCCACGTAGGTGGCGTTGTTGGGGATCGCGGCGTTGCCCGCGACGGACCCGACGTTGATGATGCCGGCGTCCCCGCTGGCCACCATGCCCGGGATGACGGCGGCGGTGAGGTCGAACACCGCGGTGGCGTTGAGCTCGAACTGCACCTTCTCGTAGGACGGATCGAGCGTGCGGAACTGGCCGAAGGTGGCCACACCGGCGGAGTTGACGATGATGCTGACGTCGCGTCCCGTGAGCTCCTCGATCAGGACGCCGCGGGCGTCGGCGTCGGCGAGATCGCAGGGGCGGATCTCGACGGTGACGTCCGGACGGGAGGTGGCGAGGTCGTCGCGGATCCGCTCCATCGGCCCGCTGGTGCGGGCGACGAGCAGGAGGTTGTGGCCGCGACGTCCCAGCTCAGAGGCGATGGCCTGCCCTATTCCGGACGAGGCGCCGGTGACGACGGCGACCCTGTCGGGGCCGGGTGCGGGCAGTGCGTGGTGACGGGGACGACGGAACACGGTGATTGGACTCCTGAACGGGCTGGCGCGGCGCGGGTGTGATACCCGTCCACGTTACATGGGAGCACGGTGGCCTCCCGGGAGTTGAGGACCCGCGGCGGGACGTCCCGTGTGCTGGTGGGCGTGGTCGCGGGAGGCTGGCCGGCCTGCGGTGTGGGAAACGGGGGTGGCGACTGTGTGTTCCCCGACTCAGTTGACTACGGTAGGCGGGTCAAGCGCGCGGGCGGGGGTGACTTTTTACAACATCGTCACCCCCGCATTCAGCCCCGCCCCGCGTATCATTAGCCCCGGGATACTACCAGGTTTACCCTGGAGCTGACGTTCACTGCCCCGAGAGAGGACACACCATGTCTGCCAAAGCCGGCGAGGACGCTAAACCGTCTGAGCCTGAGAAGCCGTCGGGCCCGGTCGCTACCGAGTCCACCCAGTCCGCAGAGCCCACCCAGCCTGCCGAAGGTCCCGAGAGTGCTGAGGCCGCCGACACCGAACGGAAGTCGAACCGCAAGCGGTTCATCGGGCTGGGCGTCGGCATCGTCCTGGCCGTCCTCATCTACCTCCTCTTCCCCTCGAACGGTGTCGACCTCGTCAACGACGCGTACCCGGACGACGAGAACGGACCGTTCGAGCTCAGCACCATGGCCGTCACCGCCGCGGTGATGGTGCTCATGGGCGCCTGGTGGATGACCGGGGCCCTGCCCCTGGCCGCGACCGCGATGGTGCCGCTGGTCGTCTTCCCGATCCTGCAGGTCGCCCCCATGGGCGACGTGTCCGCCCCGTACGCGGACCCGACGATCTTCCTCTTCATGGGTGGTTTCATCCTTGCCCTGGGTATCCAGCGCTGGGGTCTGCACCGTCGGATGGCGCTGCTGGTCGTCTACGCGGTGGGTACGAAGCCCAAGCAACTCGTGCTCGGCTTCATGCTGGCTACCGGGTTCATGTCCATGTGGGTGTCGAACACGGCGACTGCCGTGGTCATGCTGCCGATCGGTATCTCGGTCCTGTCACTCACCGCCGACCGTGTCGGTGGCTGGGAGAACCAGAAGAAGTTCGCCACGGCCCTGATGCTGGCCATCGCCTACGCGGCCTCCATCGGTTCGCTGGGTACGATCATCGGCACCCCGCCGAACGTCTTCATGGCGTCCTACATGTCCTCCACGCACGGTATCGAGATCGGCTTCGCCCGGTGGATGATGGTCGGTTTCCCGCTGGCGCTCGTCTTCACGTTCCTGGCGTGGTTTGTCCTCGTCACGGTCTTCAAGCCCGAGATGAAGGAGATCCCCGGCGGCAAGGAGCTGATCCGCAAGGAGATCGACGACATGGGCAGGATCTCCCGGCCCGAGGTCATCGCCGGCATCATCTTCCTGTGCACCGCCGTGGCGTGGATCAGCATCCCGCTGCTCGCCGAGTACGTGGAGTGGTGGTCGATCACCATCGCCGACGCCGCGATCGCCATGGCCGCCGCCGTGCTGATGTTCATCGTCCCGGTCAACAACCGTGGCACCCGCGTCATCGACTGGGAGCACGCCAAGGCCCTGCCGTGGGATGTCCTGATCCTCTTCGGTGGCGGACTGTCCCTGTCTTCGATGGTGACCGCCTCCGGCCTGTCGCTGTGGATCGGTGAGATGGTCAAGGGGCTGGAGGCCCTGCCGATCGTGCTCCTGGTCGTCGCTATCACCGCCGTGGTCCTGGCGCTGACCGAGTTCACCTCGAACACTGCCACCGCCGCCACGTTCATCCCGATCATGGGTGGCGTCGCGGTCGGCATCGGGCTGACCGGCGACGGCATGATCAACGTGCTGGTCCTCGTCATCCCGACGGCGCTCGCCGCGACCTGTGCCTTCATGCTGCCGGTGGCCACGCCGCCGAACGCGATCGCCTACGGGGCCGGCTACGTGAAGGCCGGGGACATGCTCAAGGGCGGTATCTGGTTGAACATCGTCGCGGTCTTCCTCATCACGATCACCGTGTTCGCCCTGGCCGTCCCGGTCTTCGGGCTGACCTTCGGCTGACCCCTCGGCTGACCGGAGCGCCCCACCCGGGGCGTTTCCCTGTGGGGGGAGCTGCATAGTAGCGTCAGGCAGTGAGTGCCAGGCTATGCAGAGAGTGAGCGGATCGTAATGCCCCCCGAAGCAGTTTCCCCGACCTCGGGGGCCACGCGCTCGCCAGACGTCGACGCCGGCCCGACCGGGGAGGACGGGACAACCGGCCGGGTGGGTGGTGCCGGACGGATCGGCAGGGTCGGGTGGGTGGACGCAGCCAAGGGGCTGTGCATCCTGCTGGTCGTGAGCGGCCACGCGATCATCACGCTCAACAACAACGGCTACGCCACCGGCGCCTGGGAACACATCAACATGTTGATCGGCCCCGTGCGCATGCCGTTGTTCTTCCTGTTGTCCGGACTGTTCGCGGCGAAGGCGTTGTCGGAGAGCTGGCGGAAGTTCGCGGACCGTCGGGTGTGGATCATGGTCTGGCTCTTCGTCCTCTGGGTGCCGATCCGTGAAATCTGGCTGTCGCTGATCCCCGACACCAACGTCGGCCACAGCGGGGACATCCCCGCGCCGCGGGGAGCGGACCCGCAGAACTGGCTGCCGATGCTGGAGAACATCGGACGCTCCGTGCTGGGGCCACCGTCCTACCTGTGGTTCCTGTACGCGCTGGCGCTGTTCGCGGTGCTGTCGAAGCTCACACGCCGGGTTCCGCCGGTGGTTCAGATCGTGGTGGCCGGTGCGGTGAGCATGCTCAGCCCCATGGCGGGATTCGGCTGGCCGTGGAACGACATCCTCCACACCTACGTCTTCTACCTCCTGGGAATGTACGCGGCGCCGTGGATCCACCGCATGGCCCGGATGCGCTCGTTGTGGATCATCGGGGGCTCCACGGCCCTCTACACCGTGGTGGCCCTGTGGGTCGACGCCACCAACGACCACTTCCTCATCGGGCTCAACGGTCCGTTGAAGGTCTTCCTGGCCTCGGTGGGGATCATCGCGGTGATCAGTGCGTTCTCCTACATGGAGTCGTGGCGGATCATGGTGCCGTTCAGCAAGGTCGGTTCGCGGACGCTGCCGGTGTTCCTGATGCACATCATGGTGCTCGCCACGGTCATCTTCGTATTCAACCTGCTGCTTCCGGCGGACCCGGGGCTTCCGTTGCAGCCGCTGATCCTCGGTGTGATCGCGGTGGTGCTGAGCCTGGGCCTGCACAAGGTGCTCACCGCGAGCGGGTTCGCCTGGCTCTTCAGCCGGCCGCAGTGGCTGCGGCGCCGATACCTTTCGGTGGAATAAGACCTGTTAGTATCCTCATGGAATCAACCCTGACTTTTCCTGAGGATCTCTATGCCCCGCAATCCGCGAACGCGCGTGGCTGCCGCAGCAGTGGCCGCCGTCCTGCCCCTGTCCGTCCTCGGCGCGTCCCCCGCGGTCGCCGACGAGTCGTCCGTCGCTTCGGGCCAGACGTCCGCCGTCCCGACCTCGGCGTTCAGTGGCACCGCGGACATCGTCACCCGTTTTGATTCGCGCTCGGAAGCAGAGGGCGACGGCTACGTCGGGGAGTCGAAGGCAGGCTGGCGCGACTACGTCTACGACGCCGACGGTGGGGCGAGGTTCGAGCGCCTGGAGGAGCTCAAGGTCACCTCCGAGGCGATGGACGGCCGTGAGATCCCGGTGGTCACCATCAGGGCGAAGAGCGAGAATGCGCCCACGATCTACCTGCTCAACGGTGCCGACGGTGGCGAGGGCGGGGCGAACTGGCTGAAGCAGACCACCGCCGTGGACTTCTACGGCAAGCGCACCAGCGACGTGAACGTGGTGATCCCGATGGCCGGGCGCATGTCGTACTACACCGACTGGCAGCAGCCGAACGACACGCTGGACACCGACGGCAACGGCAACGGCGGCACGCAGATGTGGGAGACGTTTCTGACCCAGGAGCTCCCCGGGCCGATCGAGTCGCACCTGAAGGCCAACGGCAAGCGGGCAATCATCGGCATGTCCATGACCGGGTCCACCTCGCTGGTCTACGCGCAGAAGTACCCCGGCTTCTACGACGCTGTCGGCGCATACTCCGGCTGTGCGGCGACGTCCGGACGGTTCTCCGCGGCCACCCAGCTGATCCTGGACCGTGGGAACGCCTCGTTCGAGCAGATGTGGGGTGACCCCAACGGCTCCGTCGCCCGCGAGAACGACGCCCTGGTCAATGCCGACAAGCTGTCCGACCAGCACAACATCTACGTCTCCTCGGGCACGGGACTGCTCGGTGAGCACGACGTGACGTCCGGCGACGTCCTCAACGGCAACGGGATCGGCATGATCGTGCCGATGACCGAAGGTTTTGCCATCGAGGCGGGCAGCAACGTGTGCACCCAGCTGCTGAAGTCGACGACCGACCAGGCCGGCATCACCGAGGACTCCAACAACCTCGTCTACAACCTGCACCCCACGGGCACGCACCAGTGGGCCTACTGGCAGGACGACATGTTCGAGTCCTGGCCCGTCATCGCCAAGGGGCTCGGCTTCAACGAGGACGACGCCCGCGGGCAGACCGAGAAGGCCAAGGCCGACTACCTGGAGGCCAACCCGGGCAGGGGTGCGGAAGGCTCCACGCCGACCTCGTCCCTGCAGTAGAGCCTCGGCAGCGGGGATGGCGACGCCGCGTCACGCGGTCAGAGTCACCCTGTCCAGCGCCCGTTTCCTGCACAGTTCGCATTCGCGCCGCTGGATGACCGTGAATGGAGCTGTCGCCTCCTCCTGGATGGTCTCCCACTGTCCCCAGACGTGGCGGCACTCGTCGAGTTGCTTCGCTGCCGCCTGCTGGACGGTCCGGCGTTTTCTCCCGAACCCCTCGATCGTTCCGTTCGACTTCTCCTCCATCGAGAGGACGAGCCACATCGTCAGCCAGGTGACGAGAGCGGAGATGGCTGCCGAGAGGATCATGCAGGTCAGGAACATCGCCATGGCCTTCCTGGCAGTGCGGTGGGGTTCATCATGGTGGTGGTGCGCATGGCGGTCCTCTCATCTGGTTGCTCCGGTAAAACAATCATAGGGGAGGGGACGGACATGAACGTGGTGCATGCCGGCGGCGCTGCCCTGCGCATCGAACGGAGCGTCCGGCTATTTAACCGAGCAGGTACATCAGGCCGCCTTGGGCGGTCTTGTTGAACTGGATTCTGGCGTTGTTTCCGCCACTGCAATTGGCGTAGAAGGGGTCGGTTCCGGAGTTGCAGCTCAGCGTGTACGTCTGCCCGGTTGCAGGACTGCTCGCGGTGACCGTCGTTTGTCCCCACGGTGGCGTCACTGTGGCGTCGGGGGCGACGCCCGGCTCCCAACTGCCTGGGTGCAGGGCCTGCTGTGCGACGTTCATCGCGAAACCGCAGCTCGTCGCACTGCCGGCGGTCACCGTCACACCGTCGACCGTGCCGCATTCGGTGCCTGTCTGATCGGGGGAGGCGGTGTCCGTCTGGGGCAGGCTTCCGCCGGATGTTGCGGACCCGCTGCTGTCGCCGCTGTCGCTCGTGGCGCCGGGGAGGTCCGGATTCGGACCGTCGCCCTGGTCGTCTGCGCCGTCTGCGTCGTCAGCTTCACCGATGTGGTCCAGCGCCGACCTGTCGTCGGTGGACGTCCACTGGATCTCGGCCTGCTCGGCATCGAGGTCGGAGGGGATCTGGTCGATCCTGTACTCCCATGTCTGCCCCTCGACCATCTGGTCACCCTCCAGCGACCAGCGCGACGTGACGTACTGGCCGTTGCCGCTGCGGCCGAGTGTCTTGAACACTCCGTTGTGCTCGGCACTGGTGTGGAATCCCGCCCGGCTACCGCCGCCGGTTGCGGCACCGTCGGCGAAAAGTTGGTCTGTCTCGATCAGTGACCCATCTGCTACGGCGAAGACCTTGGAGATCTTGAAGGGATCTCCGATCGCCGCGACCAGCATCTCTGGGGTGTCATCGCCGTCGATGTCGACGAGTGAGTACTCGAACTCGCCGGTCGAGTCGTAGAGCGGAGCGGCGTTGTCCTCGTCGGTGAAACGGTCGTTGTCGAGGTTGAGGCCGTCCAGGGCCTCGTTGTAGAGGTCACGGAGCTCGGCGTTTGGGTCGTCGGCATCGGTCGTGGTGTCGGTCGGCGACGTGGCGTCCGAGGTGCTGCCGGCATCGTCCCCGCAGGCGGCGAGGGTGGTCAGTGCGAGCGCTGCGACCACGGCGGTGGTGGTGCGGGTCATCGTGGTGAACAAGGTGAGTCTTTCGTGGGGGAAACGTCTTGTGGGCGATCATAAACGTTACCGCACTAAAACTCAGGTTCGGCGGGGAAAGATACCCAGGATCCTCGCCGACCCGTTGCGGTGGTGGCCGGGGTCGTCTCGCCTCGAACGGGAAGAAGCTCCGGGGTGGACCGACAGTGTGCGGCGAGCATCACCGTCCGGGCGTCCTGCGTTGCAACCCACACCGCGCTCCGGTGCTCGGGTAGCAATACGAAAGCCGCCTCCCGCACGTCCGTGCAGGTAGGCGACCTGTGTAGTGCCCCCGGCAGGATTCGAACCCGCGACCGACCGGGTAGAAACCGGTTGCTCTCATCCACTGAGCTACGGAGGCTTGCGCTAGTCATCGTAGTGCACGCCAGGCCACGGACACGGAATCGGGGTACAGGGGTCACGGCTAGTAACGTTCAGGGCATGTCCGACGCGGCCACCGCCACCGAATCAGTCAGCGGATCCCCGACAGGGGATCCGCAACGTCCGTCCCGCCCCTCCCGTCCTGCCGGACGGATCGGCTCGCCAGTCGCCATCTACGTCATCGCCGCCGTCATGGCCGGGCTCGTCGCCGCCGTCATCAGCGACGCCTTCCTCGGCCAGTCGCTCGCGGCGCTCGGCATCAGCGACCCCGGTCCCGTCACATCCTGGGGCGTGCCGTTGGTGCGGGGGACGGGCACCGTCCTGGCGTGCCTCGGCGTCGGCTCATTCCTCATGAGCGCCTTCGGCGCGCAACCGGGGAAGGACGGCTACCTCGGCCTCGACGGCTACCGGGCGTCCCGCACGGGCACCTGGGCGATGGCCGGCTGGGCGTTGTGCGCCCTGCTGCTGGTCCCGCTGTACCTGTCCGACCTCTCCGGCCAGCCGCTGAAGGACACGCTGCGTCCCGACATGTGGGGTGTCGCGATCGCGCAGGTCTCCACCGCCAAGGCGATGCTCTGGATCGCCGGCATCGCCGGCGCGGTCGCCGTGCTGTCCCTGTTGACCAGGCGGTGGATCTGGCAACCGGTGTTCTTCGTCCTCTCGGTGGCGTCGTTGATCCCGATCGCCCTCGAGGGGCACTCCGCCGCCGGCGGCAACCACGACTACGGCGTGAACTCGCTGCTGTGGCACATCATCCTGTCGGCCATCTGGATCGGCGGGCTGATGGCCCTGGTCGCGCACGCCGCGCGACGTGGCCCCTTCCTCGCCGAGATCACCCGGCGCTACAGCTTCGTGGCATTGTGCGCGATCATCGGCATCGCGGCGTCCGGCCTGATCAACGCGGGTATCCGCCTGTCGTTCTCCGAGTGGTTCACCACCGACTACGGCCGTGTGATCGTGGCGAAGGCCGTGCTCACGCTCATCCTGGCCTTCCTCGGCTTCGCCCACCGGCGCTGGACGGTGCCGCAGCTCGAGGCGGCCGAGGCGTCCGGTGTGAAGGCCACCGCCTGGTGGCGGCGTCACTTCGTCCGTCTGGCGCTGGTTGAGATCTTCGTCATGGCTGCCACGGTCGGCGTCGCGTTGTCGCTGACCCGCATTCCGCCACCCGTCGAGGCCGTCGCCGACATCACCCCGGCCGAGCTGATCATGGGCTTCGACGTCTCCGAACCCTTCAGCCTGGCGGCGGTGCTCACCAACTGGCGCTTCGACCTGGTCTTCGGCACCGTCGCCCTGCTGCTGCAGGCGGTGTACATGTGGGCGTGGATCACGCTGCGACGCCGCGGCGTGGAGTGGAAGACCAGCCGGCTGGTGTGGTGGACGCTGGGTAACCTCGTGCTGATCTTCGTCACCTGCTCCGGACTCGGCATGTACTCCATGGCGATGTTCGCCCCGCACATGCTCCAGCACATGGCGCTGACCATGCTGATCCCGGTGTTCTGGGTGCTCGGCGGTCCGATGACGCTGCTGCTGCGCGCGCTGCGCCCCGCCGGACGCAACGGTCTGCAGGGTCCCCGCGAGTGGCTCGTGGTCTTCATCAACAACCCCGTCTCACGGTTCCTGACGAACCCGATCGTGGCGTCCTTCCAGTTCGTGGTCGGTTTCTACGCGCTGTACCTGTCGGACCTGTTCAGCGACCTGGCCTCCGAGCACGCCGGGCACCTGTTCATGATGACCCACTTCCTGATCTCCGGATACCTCTTCTACTGGGTGGTCATCGGCGTGGACGCCGCGCCGCGCCAGCTCAGCCCGTTCATGAAACTGCTGATGACGCTCGCGTCCATGGCCTTCCACGCCTGGTTCGGCATCGCGATGATGCAGATGGCGCAGCCACTGGCGGAGACCTACTACCTGTCGCTGCAACTGCCCTTCGACGTGGACCTCATGGAGCAGCAGCACACCGGCGGCGCGATCGCCTGGGGGCTCAGCGAGCTTCCCCTGCTACTGGTCAGCACGGCGCACGCGGTGCAGTGGCTGCGCCAGGACCGCAAGGAGGCCGCCCGCTACGACCGCAAGGCCGAGCGCGACAACGACGCCGACCTGGACGCCTACAACTCCATGCTCGCCGGCCTCACGGAAGGACGCGACGACGCCGCGGACGCCTACTACCGCACCGAGTACCGCAGCGAGGAGGTGCAGGGCTACGTGCACTCCGAGAAGGCCAAGCGCGAACAGCGGCACCGCGGCCCCGGCGAGTCCTAGCAGGTCACGGAATTCGCAGGGAGGCTGTGGACAACTTCCGTCCGGAACCGGCGGGGTTGTCCACAGGCGGTGAGAGGGTCGTTGACCCGGCGTGGGGACGCTGTGGATGATGGTCCCACCGGGGAAACGAGGTGGGGGACGGCTCCACCGACCACCGGGAGGCGGCCGGGGGCCGCCGCACAACCCGGGGGAGACCGGGGGAGGAGCGTGCCGGAGATGGCGCTACAGCAGATGTCCGTGACCATGACAGGCTTCGCCGCGACGCACCCGCAGCGGCACAACAACGTCAACAGGCTCGTCACCTTCCGCATGGCGTCCACGCCGAGCTGGAACGACAACGGGGAATGGAAGGACTCCGGCACCCTGTTCATCGACGTGCAGTGCTGGGGACGCCTCGGCCAGAACGTGCTGCAGAGCGTGGTGAAGGGCGCGCCGCTGGTCATCACCGGCCGGATGACGTCCTACACCTACGCCCCGGAGAACGCCCGCACGAACAACGAGGGCAAGGAGATCCTCCATACCCTCTGGCGGGTCTCCGCCTCCAACATCGGCCTGGACCTGAGCCACTCGCCGTCGACCTGGTCGCGGCTTGACCGCGTCAAGGAACCACAGACGCAGGACGCACCGGCGGACGCGGCGGCATCGAAGTCACCGTCGGAGAGCCTCGGCGGCTACGCGGCCGTCGGTGCCTCCGGCGCGTCCGGCGAGTCCGGTACTGACGGGGATGCAGGCACCGACGGCGACTCGGCACCGGTCGACGACTTCGTCGCCGCCGCCGGCGACGCGGAGCCCTCCTTCTGACCGTCCGGGGACGCGTGGCCTGAAGGTCGAGGAGGTGGCAATCATCAGGTTCATGACGACGAGCGAACTGCGTCGGACCAAGACACCGAAGAAGATTCGGGCGGCGGTCCGGGACGGGGAAATCTTCCGCCTCGCCCAGGGGATCTACTGCGACGAGGAGCCGGACGACAGGACGGTTCTCGTCGCGCTCCATGAACTCCGGGGGCTGGTGTACACGGGGAGTACGGCGATGAGCCTCTACCTCGACCGGCCCTTCCGGTGGCCCGTGGAAGCACGGTGCACGGGTCAGGCGCGTCGCTCAGAGCTCTACTCACTTCGCCGTGGCGTACCGGAGCGGATCCGGACGGCAGGTGGAATCGCACTGGTCAGTCCCCTGCAAGCCGCGCTCGACGCTGAGCTTCCCGACGGCGAACTCCGCGGCTTCCTCGCGAACGCCTACCACGGCATCGGTGCGGATAACCTCCTGGAACTGGACCTTGCGTCGCTGGTCAAGGGCAGGAAGCAGGCGGTCGTGTTGCTCGAGGGGACGCCGATCGGTGTAATGAGCAAACTGGAGCGCCGGGCCTTCGAGATCGTGAGTGAGGCGTTGGCGGACCTCCCCGTCACCGTATTGGTCAACCGGATGGTCGGGAACTACTGCTATGACCTCGTAATCCCGGAGGCGCAGGTGGCCGTCGAGATCGACAGTTTCAGGTATCACGCGGCGGAGGGGGAAGGTGTCACGCTGGGGAGCTTCGTCAAGGAGCGGTGGAAGGACAACGAGATCACCCACCACGGCTGGGTGCTGCAGCACTACACCGACGCCTGCATAAGACGGGCGGCCGAGCGCGTCGCCCGAGACATCCGGCGTGCTGTGCTTCCACGAATCAACAGGCAGTCCCCGGCGATTCCCGGGAGTGACGAGGACGCCGTCATGCGGTGGCACCCGGCGGTAGGGTCCACCCGCGGGTACGCGGCGGGTTAGTTTGAGGCAAGGGGTACCAAGTTGGACCTGGGAGCGTTGAGTTGACCAACTCAACGCTCCCAGGTCCAACTTGGTACCCGTCTTCGTCAGAACACCGGGTCCCGCCGAGGCAGGGGAGGGGGTACGCGCATCTTCGGGGAAGCGTGGCGTGGTGGGGTAGGCTCGTCCAACGTATATGCAAGGGCTTCGACGCACAGGCGCACGCAGCCAGGTAAACCGGAGGGAACACATTGGCCGAGTTCATCTACACGATGAAGAACGTACGCAAGGCTCACGGCGAGAAGGTCGTCCTCGACAACGTCACCATGAGCTTCTACCCGGGGGCGAAGATCGGTGTCGTCGGACCCAACGGCGCCGGCAAGTCCTCGCTGCTCAAGATCATGGCCGGCATCGACCAGCCGTCCAACGGTGAGGCGTTCATCGACCCGGGTGCCACCGTCGGCATCCTGCTGCAGGAGCCGCCGCTGAACGAGGAGAAGACCGTCCGCGGCAACGTGGAGGAGGGTCTCGGCGAGATCTTCGAGGTCAAGACCCGTTACGAGGCCATCGCCGAGGAGATGGCCACGAACTACACCGACGAGCTCATGGAGGAGATGACCGAACTCCAGGAGAAGATCGACGCCGCCGACGCCTGGGAGCTCGACTCCAAGATCGAGCAGGCGATGGACGCCCTGCGCTGCCCGGCGCCCGAGGAGATGGTGACCCACCTCTCCGGTGGTGAGCGTCGTCGCGTGGCCATGGCGAAGCTGCTGCTCAGCGAGCCGGACTTGCTGCTGCTGGATGAGCCGACCAACCACCTGGACGCCGAGAGCGTGCTGTGGCTGGAGAACCACCTGGCCAACTACAAGGGCGCGGTCCTGGCCGTCACCCACGACCGCTACTTCCTGGACCATGTCGCGCAGTGGATCTGCGAGGTCGACCGCGGAAAGCTCTTCCCCTACGAGGGCAACTACTCCACCTACCTGGAGACCAAGGCCGAGCGTCTCGAGGTCGCGGGCAAGAAGGACCAGAAGCTGCAGAAGCGCCTCAAGGAGGAGCTGGCGTGGGTCCGCTCCGGGGCGAAGGCACGCCAGGCCAAGAACAAGGCCCGTCTGCAGCGCTACGAGGAGATGGCGGCGGAGGCCGAGCAGTACAAGAAGCTCGACTTCGAGGAGATCCAGATCCCGACTCCGCCGCGCCTGGGCAACCAGGTCGTGGACGTGAAGAACCTGACCAAGGGCTTCGACGGTCGCACGCTGATCAAGGACCTGTCCTTCACCCTGCCGCGTAACGGCATCGTCGGAGTGATCGGCCCGAACGGTGTCGGTAAGTCCACGCTGTTCAAGACCATCGTGGGTCTGGAGCAGCCGGACGCCGGCGAGGTGCAGGTCGGCAAGACCGTGGAGCTGAGCTACGTCGACCAGAACCGGGAGAACATCGACCCGGAGAAGACCGTCTGGCAGATCGTCTCGGAGGGCCTGGACTACATCATCGTCGGCCAGAACGAGATGCCCTCGCGTGCCTACCTGTCTGCCTTCGGATTCAAGGGCGGCGACCAGCAGAAGCCGGCGAAGGTGCTCTCCGGTGGTGAGCGCAACCGCCTGAACCTGGCGCTCACGCTGAAGATCGGCGGCAACCTGATCCTGCTGGATGAGCCGACGAACGACCTGGACGTCGAGACCCTGAGCTCGCTGGAGAACGCCCTGCAGAAGTTCCCGGGCTGTGCGGTGGTCATCTCCCACGACCGTTGGTTCCTGGACCGTACCTGCACCCACATCCTCGCGTGGGAGGGCAACTTCGCCGAGGGCCAGTGGTTCTGGTTCGAGGGCAACTTCGAGGACTACGAGAAGAACAAGGTCGAGCGACTCGGTGCGGACGCCGCCCGACCCACCCGGGTAACACATCGCCGGCTTTCCCGATAGAATCCTCTACGAGACAAAACAGGACAACTGCGGTTCCCGCTTCTCGGGCGGACCGTTCAGGCGGGGCCTCAGCGTCACATGCTGGGGCCCCGCCCTCGTAAGGAGAAGACTTCGATGCCTTTCGTTGACCACGAGGCCACCGGTGCCCGCTACCACAGCACACGGGTGAACCTCCGCTGGTCTGACTTCGACCAGTTCCAGCACGTCAACAATGCGGCGTACCTGGAGTTCTCGCAGGACGCGCGGATCGACTTCGTGCGCGACGTCCTCACGGAGATCGACATGTCGATCCCGGCGTTCGTGGTCCGGTGGGCGTCGGTGGACTACCAGAAGTCCGTGTCGTCCAGCGAGGTCGCGGTGGTGGTGGAGTCGTTCATCTTCCAGGTGGGCGTGAAGTCGTTCAAGATGCGCCAGTACATCCGCAACGGCCAGCACCGTCTGGTGGCGGTGGTGGACACGGTGAACGTGGGCGTGGACCCGATGTCCGGCAAGACCAGGGAGTGGACGGAACACGACCTGAAGGTCATCGACACCTTCCTCATCCCGCTGAACGAGGAGGAGGCCGCGGTCGACGGCACGCGCGACGGCGGCACCGTGGTCGGCGGGCGCCAGCGCTAGCCGGCGGGCGGACCGATACCCTGGCAGTCATGGTGCTCAACTTCCCCGGCTCCTCGCAGGACGCCCAGCTCACCCTGACCCTCACCCGCCCGGCGGACGTGCAGGCCGCCGCGCTGCGCCGCACGGCGGCCGTGGCGTCCCGCGTGCTGCGCATGGACACCGGCGCGATGGCGCGGGTGGTGCAGGTCGGCGACGAGATGTCGGACGTGATCTTCTCCACGCCGCTGGGGTGCATCGTCGCCGAGCGGATCCACGCGGTGCCCTCGGTGCCGGACGCGGTGGTGCTGGCTGAGCCCGTGCCGCGGCTGCTCGCCGGGGTGGTGGAGAGCCCCACGCGTGGGACGGTGAGTCTCGGCGGGGTGGTGTCGTTGCTGTGGACGGGGACTGCGCCGCCGGCGACGGGGTTCCGGTTGATCGACACGGTCCCGGCCGCCGACGTGCGCTCCCTGTTCGAGGGCATGCAGCGCGAGGCGGACGAGCACTCCGGGCCGGCGGGGTTGCCGCCGTCGCTGCTGGACCAGCCGCTGCTGCGTCTGACCGGTGATGCAGACGATGCCGGGGCGGTGGAGATCGCCGGACGCGTCGTCGCGGCGTTGGGGGCCCTGGGCCTGGTGGTGGAGCCGCGCCGCGAGGACCTGCGCGCCCACGACCTGATCCGGGTGAGCGCGACAGGCTCGTGGATCCGTATCGACGCGTTGTTCGGCACCGCCTACGTGCCGCGCCCGGGCGGGCTGGCGCGCATCCCGTCGCCGCGCTAGCGGCGTCCTGCAGCTCGTCTACTACAGCTTGTTGACGAGCATGTCGGCCACGCGGACCATGTGCTCCCACATCGCCGCGCGCGGGGCCTCGGGAAGGTCCTCGTCGCTGACGGTGTCCAGGGCGTTGCCCATGAGCACCAGCCAGCGCTCGCGGGCGGCGGCGTCGATGGGGAAGTGCATGTGGCGCATGCGCAGGCGCGGGTGGCCGCGGTGCTCGGTGAACGTCTGCGGCCCGCCCCAGTACTGCACGAGGAACCACCGCAGGCGGTCCTCGGCGCCGGCCAGGTCGTCGGCGGGGTACATGGGACCGAGGATGTCGTCGTCGGGGATCTGCCGGTAGAACTCGTGCACGATCCGGCGGAAGATCTCCTCGCCGCCGACGGCCTCGTAGAAGCTGCTGGGTTGAGTCATCAGCGGGCGTCGAAGGCCCGGGCCGTGGCGGCGCGGTCGGCGCGCGACAGGCCCTCGGACAGGACGCGGCGCAGGCCGGCCGGGGTGGACTCGTCGGCGGCGGTGGAGCGCAGGTCGTCGGCGACGTCCTCGTAGCCGGCCCAGGAGGGGAACAGCCCGTCGAGGGTGCGCAGCGCCATCTCGGACGACAGGTTCTCCCACATCTCCACGGCACGCTGCACGTACTCCGGGCCGAAGGGGGAGAGCAGCTCGCCCTGGCCGACGTGGGTCAGCCCGCCCATCATGAAGCGCAGCTCCAGGTTGCCGAGCTCACGCCCGTTGAGGGTGATGGCGTTCCAGGCGTTGCGCTTGACCTCGATGTCGGGGCGGGCGATGCGAGCCTTCATGGCGTTCATGCGTCCGGACGACGACAGGTCGGCCTGCTCCTCGTCCTCGACGAGTTCGGCGGCGTCCTCGTCGGGCAGCACGTCGACGGCGCCGACGAGGGCGGTGATCAGGCGCCAGCGCAGGTCCTGGTCCACGGTGAAGCCGGGCAGCAGGTCGCCGGCGGACACGTCGCCGATGCCGAGCAGCCCGGAGATCCAGACGGTCGACTCGGCGTCCTGCGCGGCGTTGGCGTAGGCGCGCACGAACGCCAGGCGTGCCTGGCCCTCGGTGCGTTCGGCACCGGCACGCAGCCCGGCGAGCAGCTGGGCGCGTCCTTCCGGACGCCACGACGGTGCCGCGTAGTTCTCGACGGCGCCGATGGCCTGCGCGAGGATCTGCTCGAGCACGCCGAGCTGCGTCTCCGCCCAGGCGCCGCGCACGACGAGGGCGACGAAGTCACGGGCGCGCATCTGGGCGTTGCGGGTCATCTGCCACGCCGCCGACCAGATCAGCGAGCGGGCCATCGGGTCGGCGATGCCGGCGATGTGCTCCACGGCGGTGGCCAGGGAGTCCTCGTCGAGGGCGAGGAAGCCGTAGGCGAGGTCGTCGTCGTTGACGAGCACCAGGTCGGCCTTCTTCTCGCCGACGAGCTCGGGGACGTCGGTGGACGCCCCGGCGACGTCGGTCTCCACGCGGCGGCGCAGGACGACCGACGCTGCGTCCCCTTCGTCCTGCAGGTCGTAGAGGCCCACCGCGAGGCGGTGGGTGCGGGTCTCGCCGTCGCCCGGGGCGGCGCCGGACTGGGTCACGGCGAAGGAGGAGTAGGTGCCGTCGGTAACCTCCGTCTCCGTGCCGAGGGTGTTGATGCCGGTGGTCTTGAGCCACTGGTCGGCCCAGTCGGACAGGTCGCGCCCGGAGGCCTTCTCCAGTGCACCGAGCAGGTCGTCGAAGGTGGCGTTGCCGAAGGCGTGGTTGACGAAGTGCGCGCGGATGCCGGCGAAGAACGGCTCCAGGCCCACGTAGGCGGCGAGCTGCTTGAGCAGCGAGGCGCCCTTGGCGTAGGTGATGCCGTCGAAGTTGGCGTCGACCTCGACCAGGTCGTTGGCCCCGGAGAACACCGGGTGGGTCGAGGGCAGCTGGTCCTGCGCGTACGCCCAGGACTTCTCCTTGTTCGCGAAGGTCACCCAGGCGGTGTCGTAGGACGTGGCGTGGGTCTGCGCCATCGCCGAGGACCAGGTGGCGAAGGACTCGTTGAGCCACAGGTCGTCCCACCAGCGCATCGTCACCAGGTCGCCGAACCACATGTGGGCGAGCTCGTGCAGGATCGTGTCCGCCCGACGCTCGTACTCGTAGTGGCTCGCCGCCGAGCGGAAGACGTACTCGTCGCGGATGGTCACGCAGCCGGCGTTCTCCATCGCGCCCATGTTGTACTCGGGGCAGAAGATCTGGTCGTACTTGTGGAACGGGTAGGCCACCCCGAAGTTCGCCGCGTAGTAGTCGAAGCCGGACTTGGTGACGTCGAACAGGACGTCGGCGTCGAGGTACTCGGCCAGCGACTGGCGCACGAACAGGCCCAGCGGCACGGTGATCTCGCCCTCGGGCACCAGGCGGGTGTCGGTGACGCCGGCGACCTCGGCGGTGGGGGTCAGCGACCCCGTCCACGAGTCGGTGACGTGGTACCAGGGGCCCACGCAGAAGGCGATGAGGTACGTCGACAGCGGGTAGTCCACCACCGCACGGTGGGAGGTCTCCCCGGTCTTCTCGCCGCCGGTGGTGGTGGTCTCCACGGAGTTGTTGGTGACCACGGTCCACGTGGTCGGCGTGTGGACGGTGACCTCGTAGGTGGCCTTGATGTCCGGCTGGTCGAAGCAGGCGAAGACGCGCTTGGCGTCCGCCGCCTCGAACTGGGTGTACATGTACACCTCGCCGTCCGCCGGGTCGAGGAAACGGTGCAGCCCCTCACCGGTGGTGGAGTACAGCGACTCCGCGACGATGGTCAGTTCGTGACGCCCCGCGGTCAGGTCGGTGAGCTGGAGGCCACGGGCCTCGTCGTAGCGACCCTCCCCGTCCCCGGGCAGGGCCAGGGGCAGGATGTCCGCACCGTCCAGGTCGACGGTGGTCACCTCGTCGGCGCGCAGGTCGATGAAGGTGGACCCTGCCGTGGTGGCGGTGAAGGTCACGGTGGTCACCGACGAGAACGTCTTGTGGTCCATGTCCCCGCCCTCGGTGAGGTCGAGGTCGATGGCGTAGTGGACGTCCGTGATCAGGTCCGACCGCTCGGCAGCCTCGGATCGGGTCAGGTTGGTTGAACTCATAGGGGACCACCATAGTCGGCGTGGACCGTCCTGTCCGGACATGGGTCGGTTCGGGGGCGCGTATTCTCAGTGGGGCGATCAACGACATGCATGCCAGGCACACGCCAGACAAGGAGTTGCACACATGAGCACCAGCACCACACCGGTCACCCTGTACTTCGACGCGACCTGTCCCTTCGCCTGGGTGACCAGCAGGTGGATCAAGGAGGTCGAGGCCGTGCGCGACATCGACGTGACCTTCGCCCCGATGAGCCTGGCCGTGCTGAACGAGGGCAAGGACATCCCCGACGAGTACGCCGAGCGCATGACCGCGGCGTGGGGCCCCGCGCTCGTCGCGGCGGCCGTCTACACCCGTGAGCCGGAGAAGGTCGACGCGCTCTACACCGCCCTGGGCACCCGCATCCACGACCAGGGACAGGGAGGACGCACCGGCGACGGTGCCTACGACGACCTCATCGCCGAGGTCCTGGAGGAGGTCGGCCTGTCGGCCGACTACGTCGACGCCGCGCATTCGCGCGGTGACTCGCCGGAGGCCTGGGAGCCGACGTTGCGCAGCTACCAGTCGACGGCGATCGCCAAGGTCGGCGACGACGTGGGCACGCCCGTCGTCGAGCTGGACGGACGGGCGTTCTTCGGCCCGGTGCTCACCCGGGTGCCTCGCTCGGAGGAGGCGGGGAAGATCTTCGACGCTGCGGTGACCCTGGGTAGTTACGAGCACTTCTTCGAGCTGAAGAAGTCCCGCACCGAGGACCCCAGCGCGGAGTAAGTCGCCAGGGGGCCTGCTCTCAGGTACCCCCGGGGGTGGGGCGGTCCGGGAAACGTGTAGTGGTTAGCGTTCCTTGTGGATAGTATCTGCCGTATCGGCAGTTCACGGCGCGGCGCGGTGTCGTCCGGTGCCGAGTAGCTCTCCTCTTCCTTTCCGCACCACCACACACAAGGGGTAAGAACACCATGGGTTCACTTTCAGACTTCACCGACATCATCAGCGAGGTCCTGCAGATCACCCTCGGCCTGATCCGGGGCGATCTCACCGTGCTGAGCACCGAGGGCTCCCTCGAGGGCGTCTTCGACACCAGCAGCGAGTGGGACCTGACCGGTTCGCTGTCCGACATCACCGGCTCGCTGGCCGAGGGTGACGCCATCTCCGGTTCCCTGGGCGACGGCGCAGAGGGCTAGGCCATGCCTGAGATTATCGGGTCCATCTGGGAGTTCATCCAGCTCATCACCGGCATCCTCGGCGGGGACAACTCCGTGCTGAGTACGGACGGCTCGCTTGCCGGTGACGAGACCGCCGGCGAGATCGGCGGCAGCCTCGTCGGCTCCATCGTCGGTTCGCTCGGTATCGAGGACGAGCTGCCGGGAACCTTGCCCCAACTGATCGGCTCCCTGGGCGAGGAAGTCGTTGGCTGAGTGACGTTCCCCCACTCCTCGCCGTAGGGCCGTAGGGGAGGGGCGAACATCGAGCGTGGGATGGCTGAATCATCGGATTCAGCCATCCCACGCTCGATTTCTGTCCCTTCGGCGCACCCCGGGTTGAGGGGTGCCGGTGTTATCCGGGGTGCAACTACCGGTGTTGTCCACTGTCGGGGGCCGCCGTCGGATAAACTCAGGGCCATGCGTATTTACCTCGGTGCTGACCATGCCGGATTCGAGATGAAGAACGTCATTGCGGACCACCTCAAGGAGGAGGGGCACACCGTCATCGACTGTGGCGCCCACACCTTCGACCCTGAGGATGACTACCCCGCGTTCTGCATCGAAGCCGCGCGCAAGACCGTCGACGACAAGGGCTCCCTGGGCATCGTGCTCGGCGGCTCGGGCAACGGTGAGCAGATCGCCGCCAACAAGGTCGTCGGCGCCCGCTGTGCCCTGGCCTGGTCGGTGGAGACCGCCAAGCTGGCCCGCGAGCACAACAACGCCCAGCTGATCGGCATCGGCGGGCGGATGCACTCCGAGGAGGAGGTCCTCGACATCGTCGACGCCTTCATCTCCGAGTCCTGGTCGGGCGTGGATCGCCACCAGCGGCGCATCGAGATCCTCGACACCTACGAGCAGACCGGCCAGACCCCGGGGATCCCGGACGCCAAGTAGTCAGGATGACGTCGGGCCCTCCGGGTCCTGACTCTCCTGTGCCTGACCCTCCTGGGCCCGGCGTTGGCGTCCGGCGTTCCAGTCCTTGACCTCCTGGGAGTCCCAGAGGGTCAGGCCGTGGTGTTTGGCGGCCGGTTCGGGGGCCCGGCCGCGACCTGCGTAGCTGGTGAAGGTGCCGCGGGACGTCCCGGCGTGGTCGGCGCACTCTGAGGCCGTCCACAGCTCGCGACCGCTGTCCGCGTCGATGATGGTGGGCTTCATGGACGCTTACGGTACTTTTCCTTTGACAATTGGGTGGCCTCAACGCCATATCCGACCACCCATGCCGGACAAAGGTGCTGTTGAGGTCATTCTTGCCCCGGGGGCGGCGCATGACGGGGGTAACCGCAAGGCGGAACTTTAGTTATCCACACATGATCGTCCGGGCTGGGCGGTGTGATGAACCTCTCCGTGCAGGGTTGCGCGCACCGGCATAGTGTCGGAGAGGTAGTCAACGACAATTCTCATGTACAGGAGTGGCCCACATGGCTCGCAATTACGCGGAACAGCTCGTCGCAGCCCTGGAGGCTCAGGGCGTTCGTAGAATCTTCGGTCTCGTCGGAGACAGTCTCAACCCGGTGGTGGACGCGGTCAAGCGCAGCAGCATCGAGTGGTTCCACGTGCGTAACGAGGAGGCAGCCGCCTTTGCCGCGGGTGCGGAGTCCGAGGTCACCGGCAACCTCGCGGTCTGCGCCGGCTCCTGCGGTCCCGGAAACACCCACCTGGTGCAGGGGCTCTACGACTCGCACCGCAACGGCGCGAAGGTGCTGGCCATCGCCAGCCACATCCCTTCGCAGTTCATCGGGTCGCACTACTTCCAGGAGACCCACCCGGAGGCGCTCTTCGCCGAGTGCTCCGGCTACTGCGAGATGGTGAACTCCGCGACCCAGGGAGCCACGATCCTGCACCACGCGATTCAGTCGACGATGGCAGGCAACGGTGTGTCCGTCCTCGTCCTGCCGGGCGACATCGCCAGTGACGAGGCGGTGGACTCCCCGCAGCTGGAGTCGGCCATCGCCGCGGAGCGTCCTGCCGTGCACCCGGCCAAGAGCGAACTGGTCGCGCTCGCCGCGGCGATCAACAAGGCCAAGAAGATCACGATCTTCGGCGGCGCGGGCTGCAAGGACGCCCGCGAGGAGGTCTTCGCCCTGGCGGAGAAGATCAAGGCCCCGGTCGGCCACGCCTACGGTGGCAAGGAGTACCTGCACTACGACAATCCCTACGACGTGGGCATGTCCGGCCTGCTGGGCTACGGTGCCTGCTCGGAGGCCTTCGACGAGGCCGACCTGCTGATCCTGCTGGGCACGGACTTCCCGTACACCGAGTTCCTCCCGCGCGACACCGACACCGCGCAGGTGGACATCAAGGGCCGCAACATCGGACGCCGCACCACGGTGAAGTACCCGGTCACCGGTGACGTCGCCGCGACGATCGAGGACCTGCTGCCGTTGCTCGACGAGAAGGACGACTCGTCCTTCCTGTCCTCGATGCTCGCCGCGCAGGAGAAGAACCTGCGCCACGTCATCGACGCCTACACGAAGAACATCGAGAAGCACGTCCCGCTGCACCCGGAGTACGTCTCCTACGTGCTCGACGAGCTCGCCGACGACGATGCGGTCTTCACCGCCGACACCGGCATGTGCAATGTGTGGCACGCCCGCTACGTGACGCCGACCGCCAACCGCAAGCTGCTGGCGTCCTTCCGGCACGGGACGATGGCCAATGCTCTGCCGCAGGCCATCGGTGCGGCCGAGGCCGTGGAGGGCAAGCGTCAGGTCGTGGCGATGTGCGGCGACGGTGGCCTGGGCATGCTCATGGGTGAGCTGCTCACCCTGAAGCTGCACCAGGTGCCGCTCAAGGCGATCGTGTACAACAACTCCACCCTGGGCATGGTGAAGCTGGAGATGCTTGTGGCCGGCATGCCCGACTTCGGCACCGACCACGAGAAGGTCAATTACGCCGACATTGCCGAAGCATGCGGCATCAAGTCCTTCCGCATCGAGGATCCGAAGGACGTCCGCCCGGTGCTCGCCGAGGCGCTCGCCTACGACGGTCCGGTGGTCGTCGACGTGGTCACCGACCCGAACGCACTGTCCATCCCGCCGGAGATCTCGCTGGAGCAGGTCGCCGGTTTCGCCCGCGCGGCCACCCGCACCGTGCTCGAGGGCGGCGTGGGCAAGATGTTCACCATGGCGAAGTCGAACCTGCGCAACGTGCCGCGCCCGTCCGGCTTCAAGGGCCTGTAGGACGCCGAAAACCCCCTTCCGACTCTGGTCGGAGGGGGTTTCTCCGTGGAGGGAATGACTGGAATCGATCCCGCGTCTCTAGCGTGGAAGGCTGGCCCTCGCGTGCACTCTCTAGGGC